>JANNAY010001193.1:0-3003 GCA_031384945.1 Deltaproteobacteria bacterium | reverse complement strand
GGGAGGGGCAGGAGGCGGCTTTGCCCCCGCGCAGCGGGGGTACTGGGGGCTCTGCGGCGCGAGCGACAGCAGGACGATGGCGTGCTTCCGCAGCGCCGACGTTCAGCCCTCTCACACGATGCGGAAGTGGTCTTTCAACGTGCACCGCCGCTCGCGCGAGAACGAGAGCGCGGTGGTCAACCCTTCACCGGTTGGCGAGGCGATGGTGAAGCTGGTGTATCCTTCGCCGCCCAATCCAAGACCGGCGTACGTCGGGGCATTCTTCACAAAGATGCTGCAATCGACGGCTCTCGCCATCTTGTGAAGCGAGTCAATGTTGGTCGACCACATCGTTGCCGTGTGGCCGAAGCCGTGCTCGGCGCGGACGGCGGCAGCGATGCCATCGTCGACGCTCTTCACGCGGGTCAGCGCCAGCACCGGCATCAAGAGCTCGGCCTGCACGAAGGGGTGGTCTTCGCTGTCGACCTCGCAGAGCAAGAGGCGGGTGGTGTCGGGGACGGTCTTGCCGATGGCGCGGGCGATCTTGGCGGCGTCTTTGCCGACCCAGTCTTTGTGCGGGTGCGCGCCGTCGGTGTCGAGGACGAGCTTCTCGAGCTTGGTGATGTCAGCGCGCGACATGATCGCGCCGCCGGATTTCTCGATCTCTTTGATGAGGCCGTCGGCGACGTCGTCGACGACGAAGACCTCTTTTTCGGCGATGCAGACGATGTTGTTGTCGAGCGAGCAGCCGAGCACGATGCCCTTGCCGGCCTTGCGCAAGTCAGCGGTCTCGTCGACGACGACCGGGGGGTTGCCCGGTCCACCGCAGATGGCGCGCTTGCCCGACGTCATCGCGGCCTTCACGACGCCCGGACCGCCGGTGACGACGACGAGCCGCACCCCGGGGTGCTTCATCATCGCGTTGGCGCTCTCGATGGTGGGCTCGCCCATCATCGCGATCAGGCCTTCGGGGCCGCCGGCGCTCATGATGGCGTCGTTGAGCTTCTCGACGAGATACCGACACACCTTCTTGGCCGAAGGGTGCACATTGAACACCACTGAGTTGCCAGCGGCGATCATGCCAATCGAGTTGCAGATGATGGTCTCGGTCGGGTTCGTCGTCGGCGTGATCGCGCCGATGACGCCGTAGGGCGCCCGCTCGAGCAACATCAACCCATCGTCACCCGATTGAGCGATCGGGCGCAGAATCTCTGTACCGGGGGTCTTGTCGGCCACCAGCAGGTTCTTGTTGATTTTGTCGTCGTAGCGACCGAGCCCAGTCTCGTCGACCGCCATGCGCGCGAGGGTCTGCACCTCGGCGTGCACGCAGGCCCGCATCGCCGCGATGATCGCGTCGCGGGTCTTCATGGTGAGCGTGTCGACCAGGATGTCGTGGGCGGCGCGGGCGGCTTTGACGGCGCTGTCGACGTCGCCGTAGATGCCGCGGCTGCCGCTGCCGCGGCCCGTCATGCTCGCGCGCGAGATGAGCGCCGGTGAGGGGCCGCAGACCTCACCAGGCGCCGGGTTGGCGCGCGGGTGGGTCACCGGGCCCATGCCCGCGCCCATCTGCGAGAGCGCCGGGGCCAGCTTGGCCACGACCTTTTGAACGATGTCCTCGATCTTGCTGTCGTCGATGCGGCTCATGGCGGACTCCCGTTACCGGTGACGACGTCAGGACTTCTGGAACTTCACGTCGTTGCCGACGACGAGCTGGTCGACGATCGCCATGATGACGTGGTCGACCGGCTTGTTCTTCGTGACTTCGGTCTGCCGCGCCGATGAGCCCGCGCAGAAGAGCACGGTCTCGCCGACGCCGGCGCCGACGGCGTCAGCGGCGACGATGACGCCGCCCGTCAGCTTGCCCTCGAGGTCGACGCCCTTGACGATCAAGAGCTTGAGCCCTTCGAGCTCGGGCTCTTTTTTCGTCGCCACGACGGTGCCGATGACTTGTCCGAGCAACATAAGAGCACCCTTGAGATCGCCGGGCGATCACGCGGCCGCGCGGCCCTTCGTCGACGACGAGGACCGCCCGACAAAGAACAACAGCGCAAGAAACAGAGGCGGGGGCGAGCCGTGAAGCGCGCCCTCGCCAGCGGGTCAGGCCTTGCGACCAGCGCCGAGCGGCAGCACCGCGTCGATGTTGGCGTGCGGGCGCGGGATGACGTGCACGCTGACGAGCTCGCCAACGCGTTCGGCGGCGCGGGCGCCGGCTTCGGTGGCGGCTTTGACGGCGGCGACGTCGCCGCGGACGATGGCGGTGACGAATCCGCCGCCGTAGCCCTTCTCGTAGCCGACCAGCTCGACCTTCGCGGCCTTCACCATCGCGTCAGCGGCTTCGACCATGCCGACGAATCCCTTGGTTTCGATGAGGCCGAGCGCGAGCCCGGTGACGCCAGTTTCAGCCATTTCGTTGCTCCTGAAAGTCGACGTCTTGCGTCGATGAGTGACAGTTGAGAATCAGAAAACGTGCAGAATCAGTCGGCGATGAAACGACGACGGATCAACCGCCGCCGCCCTTGCCAGAGGCCTGGCCGGTGATGCCTTCGATGGCGCTCATGGCGGCCTTGGCGGTTTCGTCGATCTCGGCTTCGGTGCCGGCGAGGTAGAGGCGGCCGAAGGCGCCGAAGGGCGTGAAGTCGACGACGCGGATGTCGGCGGCCTTTTCGGCTTCGTTGGCGGCGATGGTGATGTAGGCGGCTGGCTCGCACTCCATGATCAACAGCGACATGCCGGGCTCGATCATGGCGCCCATGCGCAGCTTGTCGATGATCATCGCGTGCATCGGTTGGATGTTTCGAATGATGGTGTTCGACACCACCTTCGGCTTGATTCTGTCTTCGATCTTGTTGCCCAGCGCTTCAAGAATGGCAGCGCCGGCGGCCTGCACTTCGCCCTGGTCTTCGTGGTGCAGCTCGAGCATGCCGAAGGCGCGCTCGACGACCAGCGTCGCCGGAAACGTCGCCGTCGCCTTGAGCGCTTTGTCCATCAGCCCGTGGATCGCCATGCCGGGCGCGATCTCGACGA
>JANNAY010001188.1:0-3298 GCA_031384945.1 Deltaproteobacteria bacterium | reverse complement strand
GGTCAGCTTCACCTGACCATCGAAGCAGACGAAGATGTTGTGGGGCGAGATGTCGCGGTGGATGAGGCCGAGGGTGCGGCCGCTGCGATCGGTGGCCTCGAGGGTCACGTAGTGCAGGGCGCGCAGCACCTCGGTGGCGATCTGCAGCGCGAACCAGATGGGCAGGCTCTTCTTTTTGTTGCCGGCCTCTTCGATGGCCTCGCTGAGGTCTTTGCCCTCGAGAAACTCCATCACGATGAAGAGCTCTTCGCTCTCTGACGTGGCGAGGTCGTAGACGCGCACGACGTTCGGATGAACGAGGCACGCGGCGACGCGTGACTCTTCGATGAACATCTTCTTGATCTCAGGGTCGCGCGTGTACTCGGGCAGGATGCGCTTGACGGCGTAGAGATATTCGGTGCCGTCGGCGCCTTTGCCGCGGGCCCGGTAGACCTCGGCCATGCCGCCCTGGGCATGCAAATTCAGGATCTCGAGTCCGGCAATCATCGGGTGCTTCGACGGTAGCAGCAGCAATCGACCGGCCACAAAAGCCTGTCCCGTGCCCCACACACGTCTGCCGCGCCTCCGCCGCCTCCACCGCGACAAATCCGCCAAGCGCCTGATTTTGCTGATGTTGCGGCACGGGGTTGCGGGCAGGGCCGAGACAGGCAGGGTGCCCCCACATAGGTCCGCTGCGGCGGACCACGCATCGCGAGGCGATCTCTCGACCCTTGGGAGATCAGGGAAGGCTGGTGAAGGACGCAAGTCCCACTCCAGCGCGGTTCCGCCACTGTGAGCAGCTGCGACGCCTTCGCGAGAGGGCGTCGCGCTCGGCGTCCGGCACCACTGGTCAAAAAGGCCGGGAAGGGGACGCAGAGGCTGCAAGCCAGGAGACCGGCCTCGCGGGGAGCACGAAGCAGCTGCGCGAACGGCGTGCTTCGTCACACGAACCCCCGTGGGCGTCGCATGCAGCGCCGTCGTCGGGGAGCTCCCGCGGTTGATTTGGAATGGGAGCTCCTATGCGGAAGCTGTTGTCGTCGTTGTCAGTGTCGTTGTTGGTCGCAGGCTTTGTCTGCGTGGGCGTCTCCTCCGCTGCCTGCGAGGGCGAGGGCGAGGGCGAGGGCGAAGAAGGCGAAGGCGAAGAAGGCGAGGGCGAAGGCGAAGGCGAAGGCGAAGGCG
This sequence comes from Deltaproteobacteria bacterium, assembly GCA_031384945.1. GTDB lineage: Bacteria > Myxococcota > UBA727 > UBA727 > VGSZ01 > VGSZ01. The sequence goes on along the minus strand of JANNAY010001188.1, from coordinate 2,140 downwards.
AAGAAGGCGAAGGCGAAGGCGTCGACTGCAGCGGCACCGACGCCGTCCTCGGATCCGCCGTCGTGGGCGAAGGCTTCGTCGTCATCGACAGCGCCGACGCGCTCACCGACGTCAACGGCTGGGCTGCCATCGCCACCGTGCACAGCGACGACGGCGCCGGCAACGTCGCCGACGAGGTCGTCGTGCTCGACAGCGGCATGAAGGTCGAGAGCTACGGGCGCTGGCCGGACCTCGCGCTCTCCGACGCCATCCCCGACGATCTGGCGCCGCCGGACTTCGTCGCTGGCCAGTTCGTCAGCGGCTTTCTCGTCGCCACCGCGGACCGCTTCGTCGCCGGCGTCACCGCCAACTTTCCGGACGGCACCGTCGCCGTGCACGACCGCGGCGCGCGCACCAACACCTTCATCGACGCCAGCGGCAACTTCGACGCGACCCTCTTTGGCGCCGGCCGCGTGTTGATCTCGGGTCTCGGTCTCGGCCTCGAAGGCGACGCCGGCATCTTTGGTCTCGACGACCTCGTCACGCCGACGCCGTCGTCGATCGCGCCGTTTGCTGGCAACGCGTCGTCGTTCGTCGCCACCGCCGGCGACGTCGTCGTTCTCGGCACCGCTGACGGCGCCACCTTCGTGAACAACTTCTTCGCCGTCGACGCCGCCGCCGTCGAGGCCGCCTTCACCGGCACCCCGCTCGTCTTGCCCGCAGCACCCGCCTTCACCCGCGACGCGGCCGGCGGTGTCTTCGCCTTCGGCGACGGCGTCGCGGTCGTCGACGGCTTCTTGCACTTTGGCGCCGGCGGCATCTCGCACCAGGTGTTGTCGCGCGACGCTGTCGACAACACCGTCGTCGCCGCCGACGCCGTCGACGTCATCACGACGTCTGACGTGTGCAGCGAGATCTGGTCCGTCGCTGAGCTCAACGGCGACCTGCTCGTCGCGTTGAAGCACGAAGGCCGCGGCGGAACCCTCGTGCGCCTGCACAAGAATTGAGCGGCCCACAGCGTCGCGTGGCAAACCGTTGCCACGCGGCGCTGTCGTCGTCGTCGCTTGGGGAGCTCACAATGAAGCGCTTGGTTCCGGTCTCTCTCACCGTTCTTCTCGTCGTGCCGTGCTCGCTCGTCAGCGCCTGCGATGGCGCGTCGCCACCCATCGAAGAAGAGAACGACGGCGAAGGCGAAGGCGAAGAAGGCGAAGGCGAAGTCGTCGGCACCTGCGACGACCCCAACGAATTCGGCGCCGTCACCATCGGCGCCGGCTTCGAGGTCGTCGACGACATCGAAGGCGACTTTCTCGACGCCACCGACCGCGTCGCCGTCAGCGCCGATGGCCGCGTCGTCGCGTACGTCCCCGAGACCTCGCTGCTCGAAGAGTGGGGCACGTGGCCCGACGTCGCACGGTCGGCCACGACGAGCGATCCGATCCTGCCCGCCCACCGCGGTGGTGGGGCGCTGCTCATCGCCAACGCGCGCTCGATGGTCTTTGACGGCGAGACCTTCTTGTTCACCTACGCTGTCGGCTTCAACGGCACTGTCGAAGGCGGCCTGCTCGTCGACGAGGGCGGCGACGCGCAGCCGCAGCTGGTGCACAACCCCTTCAGCGCGCGCTTGCTCGGCAGCCGCGTGCTCGTCAGCGCCGCCGGCTTCGGCGACCAGGGGTCGACCGAGCAGGGCGCGCCCGTCTCGGTGTTCGCCCTCGACAGCGACGGCACGATCTCGACGCTGCTCGTACCACCCGCCGAAGAGACCGGCACCGATCTCGTGCGCCTGTCGTTTCTCGACGACGACGTCGTGGTGAGCCGCTTCTTCACCCAGGGCCTCACCGCCCTCGCCGTCTACGCGACGAACCGCGTGCCGCAGAGCGCGCTCGACGACGAGACGACGTCGGCGCAGCTGCCGGCCGGCGGCGAATTCAGCGGCGAGGTCGTCGACAGCTTCGACGTCGACGGCGGCGTCGCTGTCGTCACGGGCAACGCCCAATTCAGCGGCGGCACCGAAGTCTCGGTGCTCAGCGACGCGCCGGGCGGCTTCGACGTCGCCTCTGTCGCCTTGATCGATGATGCGTGCGCGCGCATTCCCGTGGAGGTCGCCGCCCACGCGGACGGCGGGGTAGGCGTGCTAGACTTAAACGCATCCAGAACCAGCGTG
>JANNAY010001181.1:0-2592 GCA_031384945.1 Deltaproteobacteria bacterium | reverse complement strand
GATCGGCTACCACGCGGCCATCTTGCTCTTGCGCAACGGCTGCGACCTCGTCGTCACCACGCGCTTTCCTCGCGACGCCGCCGCCCGCTTCGCCCGCGAAGACGACTTCGAAGACTTCAAAGACCGCGTCCACGTCTACGGACTCGACCTGCGCCACACGCCGTCGGTGGACGCGCTGGCGAAGCACTTGTCGACGACGTTGCCGCGGCTCGACTTCGTCATTCACAACGCCTGTCAGACCGTGCGCCGCCCGCCGGGCTTCTACGAGCACCTGATGGCGTTGGAGACGACGCCGTGGGCGCGGCTGCCCGCCGCCGAGCGCGTCGTCGTCGAGGGTGACGAAGCCTTCCGCGCAGCCCACGGCAGCGGGCGCGGCATCGACGCCTTGCCCTTGCCGGCCTCGCTCTCGCAGATCGATCCCGGTGGTGACCCGACGCTCCCCGCGTCGACGTCGTCGCAAGCGCTCGCCTCGATGTTTCCCAAGGGGCACCTCGACGCCGACCTGCAGCAGATCGATCTGCGCACGCACAACTCGTGGCGGCTCACCCTCGCCGAGGTGCCGACCCTCGAGCTGCTCGAGGTGCTGCTGGTGAACGCGGCGGCGCCGTTCGTGCTGACGTCGAAGCTGCGAACGCTGATGGCCAAAGACAACGCCGGCGGCGACCGCCACGTCGTCAACGTCAGCGCGATGGAGGGGCAGTTCTACCGGGCCTTCAAGACCGACAAACACCCGCACACCAACATGGCCAAGGCCGCGCTCAACATGCTGACGCGCACGTCGGCGTCTGACCTCGCCAAAGACGGCATCTGGATGAACGCCGTCGACACCGGCTGGGTCACCGACGAAGACCCCGTGCACCTCGCCGAGATGAAGGTGGTCGAGCACCGCTTCAGCCCGCCCCTCGACGTCGTCGACGGCGCCGCCCGCATCGTCGACCCCATCTTTGACGGCCTGCAGACAGGAAAGCACGCCAAGGGTGTCTTCTTCAAAGACTACGGCCCGGTGCCTTGGTGAGATCTCACTGCTGCTTGGGTGCGCGGGGAAACCACGGAATCATTGCGTTCGTGCGCGCCACGTAGTCGGCGTAGCCGGGCCGGTTCTTCTGCAAGGGGCCTTCGAGCATCGGCACGCCCGAGACGCGCAAGAGCAAGAAGGTGATGACGGCCGGCCCCACGAAAGCGACGGACGAGGCGACGGCAGCGGCGGTGTCGTGGGGGTCAAAGGCGATGAGCCCGAGCCCCCACCACAGCACGATCTCGCCGAAGTAGTTGGGGTGGCGCGAGAATTTCCACAGGCCGCGGTCCATCACCTGACCCTTGCTGTTGGGGTCGGCCTTGAAGCGCACCAGCTGCAAGTCAGCGAGGGCTTCGCAGAAGAAGCCGACGAAGAAGATGACGGCGCCGGCGATGGAGACGACGAGAGAGGCGCCGTCGAGGGCGCGGGGCGCCATGCCGACTTGCAGCGGCAGCGAGACGATGAACAGCAGCACGGCCTGCAGAAGAAAGACGATGAACAAGCTCTTGATCCAGAATGGATCGTGTTTTTTTCGCAGCATCACGTAGCGCGGGTCTTCGCCCTTGCCGAGGTTGCGCGCGGCGAGGTGCAGCGAGAGGCGCACGCCCCACGCCGTCACCAGCGCGAAGAGCAGCGTGGCGTGGGCGTCTTTGTCGCTGGCGGCGAAGAAGACGGCGCCGACGACGACGAAGCCGCAGCCCCAGAAGATGTCGACGATGCTGGCGTTTTTCAGCGGCAGGCTGACGAGCCAGAGCAGCAGCATGCAGCCGGCGACGACGGCGGCGGCCACTGCTGTCGTGTGTTCCACGAGCGTGTTCATGGCTGCTCCAACAGGCGCGAGACGGTGGCGTCGAGGTGGATCCACTGGGTGTCGAGCCAGACGCGGCGGACAGCGGGGTCAGCGGGGATGTCTTTGCGGCGCACGCGCCAGAGCTTCACCCGGATCGTGCGGTCGAAGAGCACGCCGCGCCACAGATCAATGACGGTGGCGGCGCCGTCGAAGCCGGCGTGGGCGACGAAGACGACGTCGACAAAGGCGTTGGCGTCGAAGACGGCTTCGACGCCGGCCAGCTTGAGCGGCAACACGTGCCGCAGTCCGGCCATGCGCGCGGCGCGCTCGACGTCGCTGTGCTGCAAGCGCTCGCGGGCCCGCAGCTGCTTCTGCGGCGTCGCCCGTGTGCCTTCGGGGTAGACGACGATTCCGTCGCCGTCGCCGAGGTCTCTGGCGAGGGCTCTGACGCCGTCGACGTCGGCGGCGGTGTCTTTGCCGCCGCGGGCGACGAAGTGGTTGCGCAGCCGCAGCCCGGCGACGTCGAGGCACGGGTCGTTGAGCAGCTCTTGCTTGAGCACGAAGCGCAGCTGCAGCGGTCCTTGCAAGAGCACCGTCGGCAGCAGCGTGTCGATGATGCTGGCGTGCCGCAGCAGCAACAGCACGGGGCCCGCGCCGACCCCGCCGTCAACGGTGCCGTCGACGTCGAAGCGCAGCCGAAACAGCCACGAGACCGCGCGAAACAGCCGGAGCGTCCACCACGTCTGCACCGCCCGGGTCGCGGGCTCTTGGGCCGCGGCGGGCAGGC
>JANNAY010001165.1:0-3198 GCA_031384945.1 Deltaproteobacteria bacterium | reverse complement strand
CCATCGCCGCCGACGAACCCGCCACCGTCTTCTTCACCGACGACGGCAGCGACCCCGACGAGAACAGCCAGCGCTTCACCTCGCTGAAGCAGATGCGCATCTTCACCAACGCGCACTTGCGCTTTCGCGCCAAAGACGTCGCCGGCAACCTCGAAGCCGCCATCGTCGACGTCGAATTCGACGTCAGCGGCAGAGCGACGTCGTGGCGTGAGGCGCCGGAATTGTCTGAAGGGCTCATTCACGCCGCCGCCGCGGTGCTCGACAGCAACCGCGTCATCGTCGTCGGCGGCAGCGACGGCCAGGCGCCGCAGGCAGGCGTCGTCTCGATCGACGTCGACAGCGGTGCTTCGACGACGCTGACGTCGTTGTCGGCGGCCCGCAGCGGCCTCACCGCCGTCGTGCACGAAGGCAAGCTCTACGCGATCGGCGGCGAGAACGCCGGCGTGCCGAAGAACACCGTCGAGGTGCTCGAAGGCGCCGCGTGGACGGTCAAAGCGCCGATGCCGTCGACGCGCCACGCGCTCTCGGCGGTCAGCGTGAACGGCAAGATCTACGTGTTCGGCGGCAAGACCAACGGCGGCGTGGTGCTCGACAACGTCGAGGTCTACGACGCGTTGGCGAACTCGTGGAGCAACGCGGTGGCCCAGCTGCCGCACGCCCGCGCCGGCGGCCGCGCTGTCGTCATCGACGGCCTCGTCTACGTCGTCGGCGGCGAAGACGAAGACGGCCCCATCGCCTTTGTCGACGTCTACGACCCCCTCGCTGACAGCTGGAGCGCGCGCGCCGCGCTGCCGACGCCGCGCACCTTCGCCGGCATCGGCGTGGTGCAGAACCGCGGTCGCATCAACAGCGGCGAAGTCGGCATCGTCGTCGCCGGCGGACTCGGCGCAGGCGGCGCAGCGGTCGCCACCGTCGAAGAATACCTGGTCGACCACGATCGCTGGGTCGAGCGCGCGCCCCTCGACGCCGCTCGCTACGCCTCCGCCACCGTCGACGTCGATGTCGAAGGCGGCGCGTCGTTGTCGCTCGACGATCTCGAGGGCGAGGTGTGGATGCTCGGCGGGCAGGTCGCTGACGACGTCAAAGCGACCTCGCGCGCCTTTCGCTCACCGCGCGATTGGGCGCGCCGCCTGGCCGATCTGCCCGCGCCGCGCTTCTTGCACGGCGCCGGTGTCGTCGACGAAATCGTCTACGTGTTGGGCGGTCGCAGCTTTCGCGAAGAGACCACGGGCTTCGCCTACGACCCCGAGACCGGCGCGGTGAACGAGCTGCCGGCGCTGGGCAGCGTGCAGAGCGGCCTCGCCGTCGTCGCCGTCGCCGACCGCGTCTACGGCATCGGCGGCGCCGACACCTTCGGCAACGCCGTGCCCACCACGCGCGCGTTTGATCCCGCTGAGCGCCGCTTTGTCGAGCTGCAGCCGATGACCTCGGCCCGCGCCGAACCCGCCGCCGTCGCCGTCGGCGCAGACATCGTCGTCGTCGGCGGCGACAACGGCGGCGCCCTGCAGACGGTCGAGATCTACGACACGCGCGCCAACCGTTGGCGCTCGGGTCCGCTGCTGCCCGGTCCGCGCAAAGGCGCCATGGCCGTCGAACGCGACGGCGACGTCATCGTCATCGGCGGCGTCGACGGCAGCGGCGCGATCGTCTCTTCGATCTTGCGCAGCACGCGCGATGACGCCGGCGTCATCACCGGCTGGACGGCGCTAGCAGGTTCGATCGCCGTCGCCCGCGGCTTCGCCGTCGTCGAGCGCGATCAGCTGATCGTGTTTCCGGGACGCACCAGCGCCGGCCGCGAAGCGTCGCCCTTTGTTTACAACCTCGAGACCCAGACGGTGCGCCAGCGCAGCGACGAGGCCCGCGCGCTCTTGCCCGCCCTCGACGCGCGCGCCGGCGTGCACCTGCTGGGCAAGCTCTTGCTCATCGGCGGCAACGACGACGCCCCCACGCCGGCCGGAACCTCGATCGTGATCGAGGCACGCTTGAGCTGCTTCAACGGCGTCACCGACGACGGCGAAGCCGACGGCCTCGGCTTCGGCGACTTCGACGCCGGCTGCCCCGACGCCGGCTTCGTGCACCACACCGGACAAAGCGGCGCGACCTTCTTCAACGAGTTCCCCGCCGACGTGCGCTCGCGCGACGGCGCCATCCGCGCCTGCAACGCCCACTTCGGCGTGTCGACGTGCCGCGACACCTGCGACATCAACAGCGGCAGCGTCACACGCGACGGCACGTGCTCGTGCAGTGAGCCGCTGATCTGGGTCTACGGCACGTCGACGCACTTCAGCGCCGCGCAACCCGGCAGCGTCACCGGCGCCAACTGCACCGGCGTCGTCGGCAGCTGGGACTGAGCATGCTCGCCGCGCTGCTGCTTACGCTCGCCGCCGCCGGTGAGTGCCAACTGGCTGTCTTCGATCTCGAGGCTGGCGACGGCGTCAGCGTCGAACGAGCCGCGGCCCTCGGCGACGTCGTCACCGCGGCTGTCGCCGACGCAGTCCCCGACTGCCACGTGCTGGCGCGGGCCGAGCTGCGCGCCATGGTCAGCGTCGAGACCGAGCGACAGCTCGGCGGTTGCGACCAGGCGTCGTGCCTCGCCGAAGTCGGCGAAGCGCTCGGTGTCGACCGCGCCGTCATGGGCAACGTCGCCGCCGTCGACGGCGCCCTCGTGCTCTCGCTGCGCCTCGTCGACATCGGCAAAGCCCGCGTCGACGCCCGCGCCAGCGACGCCAGCCGCGGCGACGCCGTCGCCCTCTCGCGCTGGTTGGCGAAGAAGCTGCTGCAGGGCGACGACGAGGCCGGACCGCGCCCGCCCGAGCCGCCGCCAAAAGACGCGCCGACGTCGCTGTGGCGCACGTTGGCGTGGATGGGCACAGGCTCTGGCGCCGGCCTGCTCATCGGCAGCGCCCTGCTCGGCGGCGCCACCGTCGGCGCCGCAGCGATCTCGACGTCGTTGAAGTCGACGCGCGGCACACCCGCCCGCGATGTCGACAGCGTCGACAGCGTCGGACCGTGGCTCGCCGGCGGCAGCAACGTCGCCCTCTACGCCGGCGCCGGTCTCGTCGTCGTCGGCGGCGCCTTGTTCTTCGCCCCCGCCACCGACGAAGCACCGGCAGAAGGCGGGCCGCGATGATCCCCACCTCGTGGATCCCGTTTGTCGTCGTCGCCGTCTGCGGCGCCGTCGTACCCGGACCCTGCGGC
>JANNAY010000448.1:0-4264 GCA_031384945.1 Deltaproteobacteria bacterium | reverse complement strand
GTCGGGCATCTCGGGTCCGTTGCAAGATCGCCTCGAGATTATCCGCCTCTCAGGATACACCGATCTCGAGAAGCTCGCGATAACCAAGCAATACTTGATCCCCAAGCAGCTCGAAGCGAACGGCCTCGCCAAGTTCAGCGGCTCAGCCGACGACGTCGGCGCGCACAACCGGCTGCAGACGGGCGGCGCCCGCGTCGCCTTTGACGACGGCGCCATCAAGAAGATCATCCACGGCTACACGCGCGAGTCTGGCGTGCGCAACCTCGAGCGCGAGGTCGGCACCGTGGCGCGCAAGGCGGCCATCGAGCTCTTGAAGCGGGTCGGCGAGACCAACGGCACCGCCGCCGCCCGCGTCGACGCAAAGGTCGATGCCAAAGCTGAGCTGACCGAGAAGATCACCAAGCCGAAGAAGGTCGAGCCGGCGACGTCAGAGGCCGAGACCGACGAAGGCCCCCCCGTCGACGCCACCAACGACGCCGAAGAAATCGCCGCCAACCTCAAAGCCGAAGAAGGCCGCGCCGAGAGCGGCGAAGACCCCAAGAAAGCCGCGCTGCGGCTGCGTCTCGAGGGCGAAGAGCTCAAGATCAACGCGGCCAAGGTGCGCGAGTACCTCGGCACCGAGCGTTTTCAGCGCCACGACAAAGACATGGTCGACCAGATCGGCGTCACCAACGGACTGGCGTGGACGCAGTTCGGCGGCGAGATGTTGATGACCGAGGTCTCTGTGACCCCGGGCCGCGGCAAGGTGTTGTCGACGGGCAAGCTCGGCGAGGTGATGCAAGAGAGCGCGCAGGCCGCGATGACCTACGTGCGCCAGCGCGCCAAGCAGCTCGGTCTGTCGCAAGACTTCTACGAGCGCGTCGACGTGCACATCCACGTGCCCGAAGGCGCCACGCCGAAAGACGGTCCGTCGGCAGGCATCACCATCGCGACGTCGCTGGTGTCGGCGATGACGCGCATTCCGGTGCGCCACGACGTGTGCATGACGGGTGAGATCACCTTGCGTGGGCGCGTGATGGCCATCGGCGGTCTCAAAGAGAAGGCGCTCGCGGCCCACCGCGCGGGTTGCAAGATCGTGATCATCCCCTTCGACAACAAGAAAGACATCCCCGACATCCCCGAGCCCGTGCGCAAGAAGCTGCGCTTCATCCCCGTCGAGACCGTCGACGAGGTCTTGAAGGTCGCCCTCGCCGTCGACGACCCCGAGGCGTTCTTCAAGCGCTTGAGCGAAGGCCCTGGCAGCGACGTCTTCGACGAGTCCGTCTTCAAGAAGAAGAAGAAGCTCGAAGGTGCTGCCGCCGAAGAAGAAGAGGCCAAGGTCCACTGACCTCTCGCGCGCCTGGCCGACGTCGAGTCAGGCGCGCGATGAGTCTGGAAATCGGTTCACCCTCTCCGCTTGGGGAGAGGGTCGAGCGAAGCGAGGGGTGAGGTCTGCGGGCCGGAGTGACGTCGTCGGCTCAGCGCTCCGCGAGGACGTCGTCGACGACCTGCTGGTACGCCGCGGCCTCGGCGGCGCTGATGAAGGTCGCCTGGTTGTTGCCGTCGAAAAGGGCGCCGTTTTCGGCGCCGCAGAACGGCGGCTGCGTGCCGCCGTAGGTGCCAGTGGCGTCGTCGATGCATTCGTCGAGGCGCTCGTAGGTCATGCACGGCTGGTTCGGAAAGCAGCGCAGCGGCGGACTGTCGACGGGCAAGCCCACGACGCTGCGCCCGGTGATCGCGCCGTAGAGGGCGAGCACGTAGAAGTAGCTGCCCTCGGCGCCGGGGTGGGCGTCGTCGCCGCCGTAGAATTCGAGCATGGCGTTGCCGGGGTTGTCGCCGAGCACGCGCCGCCACGCTTCGCCGCCGGGCACGAAGAGCAGGTCGTTGGTGGCGGCGTAGCCGCGGACGGCGCTGTCGAGGTCGTCGAAGCCCCGTGGGTACTGAAACGACACGTGGGCGCTGGCCATGACGCCGAACTGCGAGCCGGCGTTCTCGGCGAGGTCTCTGAACAGCTCCCAACAGGCCGACTGCGCCGCGCGCTCTCCGATGGCCGGCGCCATGATGACGATGTCGTACTCGCCCGACCCGGCCCGCTCTTTCGGCGTGCCCGGACCGTCGCCCGCCGACGCCCATCCATCACACCCGGTGCCGTCGATCTGGGCTTTGTCGACGATGAGGTGGGACGCGCCCGCGTAGGCCACGGTCGAGATCTGCTCGAGCGCCTCGGTGACGTCAGGTGGCTGCGGCGAGTTGCCAAAGAAGCCGAGCTGCGAGTTGCCGATCAGCAAGACCGTGATGTCGCCTTCGACGACGACGTCGCCTTCGCCTTCGCCTTCGCCTTCTTCGCCTTCGCCTTCTTCGCCTTCGCCTTCTTCGCCTTCGCCTTCTTCGCCTTCGCCTTCTTCGCCTGCGTCGCCTTCGCCTTCTTCGCCTTCGCCGACGTCACCTTCGCCCTCGCTCTGCGCGCCTTCGCCTTCGCCCTCGTTGGTCGGCGTCACGCCCGGCGCGTCATCGAGAAACGCGCAGCCCGCCAGCGCGCCAGAACCAACCCAGGCGGCGGAGAGGGCCACAGACAGGGCCAACAACGAGCGGTTCAGCATCCGCGCACTCTAGCCCTGTCGATGGCGCGGCCGCCTGTGCGCGACGTCGCGCAACACCGGTGAACCGATCTGCAACGCCCCCGTGGGCTCAGCCGCCGATGGTCACGCAGCTGCCGGACGCGCAGAAGAACGGCGGGCAGCAGTCGAGGTCATCGACGCAGGTGTCGGTGCCGCAGACGCCTTCGCCTTCGCCTTCGCCTTCGCCTTCGCCTTCGCCTTCGCCTTCGCCGCCTTCACCCTCGCCCTCGCCCTCGCCCTCGCCGACGGGGCAGGCGTCGCCGGCGTCGCGGATGGCGCTGTCGAAGTGCAGCTTCGCCGAGCCCGAGAACTCGACGCTGTTAACGAACAACGAGCCGAAGACCTCGGAGCTGGCGTCGAGGACGAGGTCGGCGTTGGGGGCGTAGACGTTGCCGCCGAAGGTGGCGGAGGCCTGAATGTCGATGTCACCGCTGACGTAGGTGCGCACCGCCGCCGGCCGCGCCTGCGAGCCGAGCTGGATGTTGCCGCCCACTGTCATCGGTCCGTCGACGAAGAGGTCGAGCTCGGCTTCGTCGTTGTCGAGCACCACCGAGAGTCCGCCGGTCTGCACCGGTCCATCGACGAAGATCACCGTGCGGTCGGTGATGTGCAGCGTCAGCGATCCGGTGTTGATGCCGTTCAGCAAGAAGCGTCCGCACGGCAGCGTCAGGTCGGCGTTGGCCCCGGCGAGGTCGAGCACGGCGGGGTCGACGCCGCCTTCGACCTCGTCGTTGTCGTTGTTGTCGACGCCGAAGTCGACGATGGCGCTGACGTCGACGGGGGCGTCGTCGCCGCACGCGCAGGGCGCCTGCGCCGGGATGTCGCGCCGCACGATCGACCCCGCGGTGCCGCCAACGACGGCGCCGTCGGGCACGCTCAAGACGCCGACGACGTTGTAGCCGCTGGCGACGTCGCCGTTGACGAAGGCGTTTCGGCCGACGGTGAGGTCGGTGGGGTTGTCGTCGTCGGTCAGGGCGCCGAACGCGAACAAGTTCTGCGCGATCGTCGACGACGGACCGGCCTCGACGCCGCCGTCACCGACGAAGACCGAGCCGCGCACCGTCATCTGGTTGTCGAGGGTCAACGGTCCGTGGTTGAGCCCGAGCTGTCCGTCGTCGATGACGTTGATCTGGCCGCCGCCGAGGTCGGCGCCGTAGGGCCCCTCGCGCGAGTCGAACGCGTCGATCTCGAGGTTCGAGCCGACGACGACGCTGTCGCAGGCGCACAAGGCGAATTGAAAGGTGTCGGCGGCGAGGTCGCCGCCGCAGCGGCCGGATCCGTCGAGGTTGACGACGGCGCCAGAGCCCGCGCAGAACGTCTCGAGGTCGTCCTCGAGGGGGTCTTCGCCTTCTCCCTCTCCTTCGCCGCCCGCTTCGCCTTCGCCGCCGTCGCCCTCGCCCTCGCCTGCTTCGCCCTCGCCGCCGTCTCCTTCGCCTTCGCCCGCGGTTTCGCTGCAATCGCAGCGGGGGAGCAGTGCCAGCACAAGCAAGGGGAAGAGCTTCTTCATGCCCTATCTACGACGACGACGCCGACGCTCGCTCCCGCACATGTAGGTCGCTGTCAGCCCGGCGCAGGTCTCAAGTCTCAGAGGTCTCAGGGGTCTCAGAGGCAGGGGTCTCAGAGGCAGGGGTCTCAGAGGCAGGGGTCTCAGAGGCAGGGGTCTCAGA
>JANNAY010001150.1:0-1503 GCA_031384945.1 Deltaproteobacteria bacterium | reverse complement strand
CCGGTGCGGGGCGGGGCTTTGAAGCCGTCGTCGGCGCCGGTGCGGGGCGGGGCTTTGAAGCCGCCGTCGTCGTCAGCGGGGGCGCCGGCGCCGGTGCGCGGGGGTGCTTTGAATTTTCCGCTGTCGGCGCGGCCGTCGGCGCCGGTGCGGGGCGGGGACTTGAAGCCGCCGTCATCGTCACCGCCACCTGTGCGCGGGGGCGCTTTGAATTTTCCACTGTCGGCGCGGCGCTCTTCGGCGACGACCTGTTTGCGGGCGCGCTTCACGGCCTCTTTGTTGAGCATCGGCGCGGCGCCGGCTGGGCGCACGCCGGGCGGGGCCTGCGGGATGACGCGCGACTCTTCGGGCACTGGCGGCGGCGTGACCATCGGCGCGGTGGGCGCGTTCGGCACCGTCGGCCACGGCGTGTCGCTCATCGGAATGTCGATCGAGGTCTCGCGCGCCGCCGCAGACTTCGACGTCGGCAGCGGGATCGCCTCCAGCGAAGACTTCGACGTCGGCAGCGGGATCGCCGCCAGCGAAGACTTCGACGTCGGCAGCGGGATCGCCTGCGACGACGGCCGCGACGCTGGCAGCGCGATCGGCTCCGCGTCGGGCGTCTGGGTCGGCGCGCGCGGCAGCGGGATCGGCGCGCTTGAGGTCGTTGCCCCCGGCAAGGGGATCGAGCTGTCGAACGCCGGCGGCGCGAGCTCGTCGAGGTCGAAGTCGTCGAGGTCGAAGTCGGCGATGGCGGCTTTGGCGCGGGCGGCGGCTTCGGCCTCGCGGCAGCGCAGCAAGAACGAATCGGGATCGATGCTGCGGTCGAGCTGGATGCCGACGCCAGCCTTGCGCTGCAGCGTGTGCGCCTGCGACGGCGGCAAGCAGAAGACGACGCGGCCGCGGGCGGCGTGGGTGTCGGGCCCCACCACGATCTGTGTCTCGACGGGGGGCGGGTCTTCCATCTGCAAGAACAAGCCGCCCTTGGAGATGTCGGAGACGCCGCAGAAGACGGGGTCTTGATGGTTGCCCCACACGGCCGGGACGTGGGTCTCGACCTCGAAGCGAGGCTCCTTGCGCTTGTCGGCGGGGTTCTCGCTCATGCCTGACCGTCGCTCCTGGTTCGTTGCCGGAATGTCCCGCTTGGAGTTCGGAACATCCGCGGCACGATGAAGACCGGGTGGCACCTTGTCACCTGTGTCCCTCGGCTGATCGACCGAGGACAGCTGCGGACGTCGCAATCGCCGGGTCGGGCGATTCAGCGCTTCGCTCACTGGCACCGCTGACGACGACAGGACCGTGCAGCACCGAGCGTGTCATGTCGAAACCCCGCGTCGCGATCGTTGGTGCCTGCGGGCTGGTGCTCGCCTGGCTGCCCTCGCTCAACGGCTGGACGGTGCGCGTGCTGGAGCGGCACCGGGATCGGGAGCGCGAATTCTTCAGTACCAGCTGGCGAACCAGCCCTCGAGCTGGTCGAGCTCGCGCTGCGCCTGCGCGTTCGACGCGTCGCTGCCGCTGCCGGCGTCG
>JANNAY010001118.1:0-3172 GCA_031384945.1 Deltaproteobacteria bacterium | reverse complement strand
CTCAACCGCGGGTGCATCATCGACACGCGCGCGCCCTGGCGTTTGACGTCGCCGGCGACGGTGACGACGTCGCCGCGGGCCAGGCGCTTCTGCATCTCGGGCACGCTGAAGTGAAAGAACACCAGCCGCAGTTGGCCGCTGCCGTCGTCGACGACAGCTTCGTAGCGACGGCCGCGTCCGCCGCCGATGACGCCGCTGGCGACGACGTTGCCGCTGACGACGGCGAGCAAGCCGTCTTCGAGCTCGCTGATTTTTCGTCGCGTGCGCCGGTCTTCGTAGGTGCGCGGCAGCGTGAAGACGACGTCACCAACGGTCTTCAACCCGCGATCGATCAGCGCCTGCGCCTTTTGCGGACCGGTGCCTTTGAGCCGCGACACCGGCCACATCAGCGGATCGACGACGACAGCGCTCTTCGCCGTCGCCTTGGCCGCCGCGCCTGCGACGATCTTCGGGGAACTGATTTCCCCCCGGTTTCGGGGGGCCAGGGGGGCCTTCAGGACGGGCTTCGTCGTCGACGGAGAACGCGACGACGGCGGGGCAGAGGCAGGGGCAGGGGCAGCGAGCAGCGCGATCATGCGGGTGATGCGGGCGCGCTTTTGGTCGTCGTCGACGTCGTCGAAGCCGCGGGCCGCCAGCTTCAACGGACCCGCGATCGCGTCAGCGACGGAGGCGCGGGCCAGGACGCCGTCGACGAGGGCTTCGACGCCGCGCAACCGCGCGAGGTTCTTGAACCCATCGCGCGCGGCGAACGACAGCGCCGGCAGCAGGGCGCCCCTGACGACGTCAGGGACTACTTCGGGTGCGCCTTGAGCCATTCGCGCACCTTGAAATCTGCGTCGTTGCCGCCGAGGGCGAGGAAGCGCTCGAGGTGGTAGCGGACCTTGTCGACCTCGTTCTCGCGGTTGAAGATCTTCGCCAGCGTGCGGTGCGGGTCGGGGTTCTTGGCGTCGAGCTTCAGCGACTCGTAGAGCGCGCTGCGCGCTGGTCCGAGCTTGCCGGCGTCGTAGGCGCGTTTGCCCTCTTCAGCGAGCTGGCGCGACTTCGCCAGCTGCGCTTCGCGGGCGGCGAGGCCGGCGTCTTTTTTGCGGTCGGCGTCGCGTTTGGCGGCGGCGTCTTTGATGGCTTTGCGCAGCTCTTCAGACCCTTTGTGCACCGAGACGAGCTTCTCGATCTCGTCGACCTTGGCGAGGGCGCCGTCGAGGTCGCCGCCATCAAACATGCGGCGGGCTTGTCCGGCGAGGTCGGTGGCGATCTCGGCGGGCGTCGGCGGCGGCGGCGGCGGCGGCGGCAGCGCCTTCAACGGCTGCAAGAAGGGCAGGCCCGACGACGGCACATCGACGACCTCGCGAAAGGGCTCGTAGCCCTCGAGGGCCAATTCGACGACGTGAGAGCCGGTGCGCACCCGCTTCTGCAGCGGACTCGTGCCGGTGGCTTCGCCGTCGAGCGTGACCTGGGCGCCGTGCGGCACCGTCGTCACCGTCAACACCGCGGTGGCCCTGACGGCGAAGAAGACGGCGACGATCAACACGACGACGCCGATGATGACGACGGAGGCGGCGGCGGCCGGCGACAGCGGCGTCTTCTTCGCTCGCTTCAGCTGCTGCGTGCCGCGGTCTTCGTTGGCACCCCGCTGCGTCGCCTCTTTGACGCGGCTCATCTCGCGGCGCGACAGGCCCGTCTGCGACCGCGGCTCGTCGACGGGGTCGGATTCTTGTTCGGTCTCTTCGAGGGCGGGCTGTCCGCGCCGGGATTGTTCGTCGCGCACCACGCGCGACTGCTCGGTGCGCTGGCCCTTCTTTTTGCGACCGCGCGCGAGCGTGCCGGTGGCCTCGGGGTCGCGCTCCAACGCCTGCTCCGGCGGCGGCGTCTTTTCGTCGTCGGCTTCGTCGCCGCCGGCGCCGGCGTCTTCGTCGACGGCGGCGGCGCGCTTGGCGGCCCGCTTGGCCTCGACGGCCTCGAGGTCGATCATCGCCGTGCGGTCGCTCGGCCTGGCCTGCACCACTTCGCGCAGCCCGGGGTTGCGCGGCAGCGGTGTGCCTTCGTCGGAGATGTCGTTGTCGTCGTCGTCCGTCATCGCGCCCGGAGCATAGCCACAACCTCCGCCGTTGTGAGGACCGTCATGCGTGCACCGAAGTCGCGCCGGTGCGCGCCGCCGGTCTAAGGTCGTCGACGTGAGCTCATCTTCGGCCGGCAAGGCCGACAAAGCAGAAGCCCGCATCGGAGCCGTCCTCGCCGGCCGCTACCGGATCACGCGCGTGCTCGGCACGGGCGGCATGGGCTCGGTCTTCGAAGCGACGCATTTGACGACGGAGAAGAAGGTCGCCGTCAAGCTGCTCGCCGGGCACTTGAGCAAAGACCTCAAGCTGGTCGCGCGCTTTCGCCGCGAAGCGATGGCCGCCTCAAAGATCGAGCACGAGAACTGCGTGCACGTCGACGATTTCGGCGAAGACAGCGACGGCACGTTTTACATCGCGATGGAGTTGGTGTCGGGCCGCGGCCTCGCTGATGAGCTGCGCGCGTCGGGTCCGATGCCGCCGCCGCGGGTGGCGCGCATCGGCGTGCAGCTGTTGAAGGCCCTCGATGCCGCCCACGTCTGCGGCGTCTTGCACCGCGACTTGAAGCCGCAGAACGTGATGCTCACGCAAAAGGCGGGGCGCCCCGACATCGTCAAGGTCGTCGACTTCGGCATCGCCAAGATCACCAACAACGACGCCAGCGATCAGCAGGCGTTGACCATCCCCGGCACCATCTTCGGCACGCCCGAGTACATGTCGCCCGAGCAGGCACGCGGCGACCTGCTCGACGCCCGCAGCGACCTCTACAGCGCCGCCGTCGTGCTGTGGCACATGCTGTTGGGCCGCTCGCCGTTTCGCGGCAGCTCGGTGCGCGACACGCTGCTCAAGGTGTTCTCTGAGACCGCGCCGTCGCCGACGATCGAGCGGCCGGGCACGGCGGTGCCGCCGGGCTTCGAGCAGGTGCTGCAGAAGGCGATGTCGAAGAACAAAGACGAGCGGTGGGCCGACGCCGCCGCCTTTGCCGCCGCCCTCTCCCGCTACGCCGACGGCGTCGTCGTCGACCTGCCGACGCGGGCGCGTCCGGGGTTGCCCCTCGACGGCGAAGCACCCGCGGCCACGTTAGACAAGATGCCGGCGGTGTCGGTGCCGCCGCCGGC
>JANNAY010001117.1:0-11399 GCA_031384945.1 Deltaproteobacteria bacterium | reverse complement strand
CGTGAAACCGCGGATGTCGGAGAACATCACCGTGAGCTCGCGCTCGGCGCCGCCGAGGCCGGCCATCGCCGGGTTGCTCAACAGCTGATCGACGACCGTCGGCGCGAGCACCGTCGAGAACTCTTGCTTGAGGCGCGCTTTCTCGCGTCCCGTCGTCAAGTAGCCCCAGACGGTGATGCCGGCCCACGTCGCCAACGTCTGACCGAGCAGCGGCACGTCGTGAAACCACAGGTTGCGCGGGAACAACAGGTTCCAATCGATCGCCCAAAAGATGGCGAGGGCGCCGAAGAGGAACAGGACGGAGCCGGCCACCGGCAAGCGCGGCACCAACAACCCAAACAGCAAGCCGAAGACAAGAATCAGCAGGCATTCGATCTGAACGAAGCTGGTGGGTCGCTCGAGGGCCTTGCCATCAATCATGTTCTGAATGGCCGCAGCGTGGACTTCGGTGCCCGGCACCGTCGGCGAGAAGGGCGTTACCCGTTGGTCAAAGGTGCCGATGGCCGTCACGGCGATCAAGATGACCTTTTTTTCCACGATCTTCTTCAGCCCCTCGATGTCGAGGTCGCTCTTCTCGGGGCAATCGGTGCCTGCGTGGTCGCCGGCGCAGTAGACGTCGGCGAGGGAGACGCGGGCGAAGGCGCCGCGTTTGTCTTCAGGAAGGTTGGGGTCGTTTGGTCCTGAGGGGCCGTAGTAGTTGATGAGCAGGCGGCCGTTGATGTCGACGGGGACGTGCACGACGGTGCCGTCGTCTTTGGGGAAGCCGACCTCGGCGAGGCCGCGCTTGAACAAGCTCTCGCCGATCAAGAGCGGGTTGCCGCCGAAGTGGGCCGCCGCCGTCGACACCGACAACGCCGGCAAGAACGTGTCGCCGACGCGGTAGACCAGCGGCAAGCGCCGCAAGACGCCGTCGGGGTCGACGTAGGCGGAGAAGAAGCCGACGTTGCTGGCGACGTCGAGGAACTCTTTTTCGGGCAAGATGATTTCGCCGGTGACCTCGATGGTGGCGTCGAGGTCGCTGGGTTTGCCGTCGACCTTGACGTCGAGCGAGGCGACGGTGGTCTCGACGCCTGCGGCCTTGTTGTCGAGCTCGGTGACCTTCCATCCGTAGCCGTATTGGCGCAGCACGAAGGCATCGAGGGCCTTGAGCTCGGCGACGTAGTCACTGGCTTTGCGCGGCTTGCCGTCTTCGGGCTCGGGGTTGACCACCG
The DNA here is from genome assembly GCA_031384945.1 of Deltaproteobacteria bacterium. GTDB lineage: Bacteria > Myxococcota > UBA727 > UBA727 > VGSZ01 > VGSZ01. The sequence goes on along the minus strand of JANNAY010001117.1, from coordinate 10,188 downwards.
CGCCCTGGACGACCTGGCTGGCGTTGTCGTCGTAGACCTTGGCGAGCTCAGCGTCGCCGTTGGTGGCGTCGACGAATTCGTCTTCGATGGCCTTGGCGCGCAGCGCGACCTGCGCGAGCTCGGCGGGCTCGGTGGGGGTGCCTTCGCTGAGCTTCACCGCGAGCCCGCCGACCTGCGCCGACAACGGCGGGTTCAACAGCTTCAGGCCGATGTCGGTGGTGTGGCGGTGGTCCATGCCCACCGGATCGGCCAGCACCATGTCGAAGGCGACGACGTCGGCGCCGGCGGCGATGAGGTTCTTGATGACGACGCCGTAGCGCTCGCGGTCCCACGTGCCCCAGCGGCCGAACAACGCGATGGTCTTTTCGTCGCCGGCGGCGATGACGACTTTGGGGTCGACGGGGATGCGTCCACGCCACTGAAATTTCAGGTCGAGCAGCTTGCGCTCGACGGCGAGGATCGGGGAGTGGTCCCAATTCTTCGCGGGCTGCAAGAACGTGTAGCCGCCTGCGATCGCAGCCATCACGAGGGCAAAGACGAAGGGTACTTTTTTCATGAAGATTTTCCGGTCGTTGACGACGACACGAGGCCGATGTGCTGCAGCGCCTGCCACGTCGCCTGCGCCGTCAAAGGCTGCGTGCCGGCCCGCACGGCGCGCAGGTGCCACACGAGCCGCTCGAGGTCAGTGGCGGCGTCGACGTCGTACCAGAAGGGCAAGAGGTGGGGCGCGATGCCCTGCGTCGACAAGAGCGCCGCCGTCTTCGCCAGCACCGCTGGCGTCGACCACGGGATCGACGTGAACATCGTTGGCGCTGGCCGCTGCGTGCCGACGAGCCAGTAGCCGCCCTCGAACGTCGGTCCGAGGATCACGCGCTCCCACAACAACGCGCGAAAGGCGTGGTCGAGCAGGTGCAACGGCAGCGTCGGCGAGTCGGTCGAGACGGCGCAGACGGCGCGGGCGCCGCGGGCGAGCTCGGCGTCGAAGGCGTTTTGCAGGCGCGAGCCGGGATCGTCGCCGATCTGTTTTTCGAGGCGGGCGCCGGCGTGAAAGGCGAGGTCGACGACGACGGGGTCGCCGGGGTCGTCGACGTAGAAGGCGAGCTTGCGGTTGGCGTCGATGGCGCCGCCGTGCTCGCGCCGCCACTGTCCGCAGACGGCGGCGGTGTCGGTGAGGAAGCCGGTGGCGAGCCGCAGCGCTTGCTCGTCGCCACGGTCTTTGGCGAGCCGCGTGCGCGTTTTTCCGGCGACGGGGGCGCGGGCGAAGAGGATGAGGGTTTCCACGACGGCGCCGACGCTAGCGCAGCCTCGCGGAAATGGTGGTAACGGCGGCGCATGACGACGCCGAGTGGATCAAAGGGCGGGCCGACGAAAGCGCCGATCTCCTACGCCGACGCTGGCGTGAACATCGACGCTGGCGATGACGCCGTCGAACGCATCACCGGCGCCGCCAAACGCACCCACATCAAAGGCGTCGTCAGCGGCGTCGGCGGCTTCGGCGGCCTGTTCGCGCTGAAAGACGCGCTGGGCACGCTCGAAGACCCCATTCTCGTGTCGGGCACCGACGGCGTCGGCACCAAGCTGCTCGTCGCCATCGACGCCGACGACCACCGCACCATCGGCCAAGACCTCGTGGCGATGTGCGCCAACGACATCCTGACGTCGGGCGCGCGTCCGCTGTTTTTTCTCGACTACTTCGCCACCGGCAAGCTCGAGCCGAAGAAGATGGCCGTCGTCGTCGAAGGCATCGCCAAAGCCTGCGAAGACGTCGGCTGCGCGCTGATCGGGGGCGAGACCGCTGAGCTGCCCGGCATGTACGCCGCCGGCCACTACGACCTCGCCGGCTTCTGCGTCGGCGCCGTCGAACGCAAAGCCATCGTCGACGGATCGAAGATGGTCGTCGGCGACACCATCATCGGCTTGCCGTCGTCGGGCGTGCACTCGAACGGCTACTCGCTGGCGCGCAAGGTCGTGCTCGAGCGCATGGGCAAGAAGCTCGACGACGTGCTCTTCGAGGGCAAGACGAAGCAGACCGTCGCCGACGTGCTGCTCACGCCGACGCGACTCTATGTGAAGCCCGTGCTCGAGCTGCTGGCCAGCGTCGACGTCAAAGCGATGGCGCACATCACAGGCGGCGGGCTGCCCGACAACCTCACGCGCTCGTTTCCGCAAGGTCTCGGCGCTCTCGTCGACGAGCGCCGGTGGAAAGAGCCACCGATCTTTGACGTGATGCGCAGGGGCGGTCCCGTCGAGACGGCTGAGATGCGGCGCACGTTCAACTGCGGCATCGGCTTCTGCGTCGTCGTCGCCCAGGCCGACGAGGCCCGCGCGCTCGAGCGGCTGCGGCGCAGCGGCGAAGACCCCGTCGTGATCGGCTCCGTCGTCAAAGGCGACGGCGACGTCAGATACGCATGAAGGTCGGCGCATGAAGGTCGGCGTGCTGGTCTCGGGTTCGGGGTCGAACCTGCAGGCCTTGTTGGACTTCAACGGCGCCTACGACGTCGTCGTCGTCGTCAGCAACGTCGATGGCGCCTACGCCGTCGAACGCGCCCGCGCCGCCGGCAAAGACGCTGTCGTCGTCAGCAGCAAAGGCAAAGAACGCGCAGCACACGAAGCCGAAGTCGACGCCGCCTTGCGCGACAAGGGCGTCGAACTCGTGGTCTTGGCCGGCTACATGCGCGTGTTGACGTCGTCGTTCGTCGAGCAGTGGCCGCGCAAGATCGTCAACGTGCACCCGGCGTTGTTGCCGTCGTTTCCAGGCATGCACGGCGCGAAGCAGGCGCTCGATCACGGCTGTCGCGTGGCCGGCTGCACGGTGCACCTCGTTGATGCCGGCGTCGACACCGGTCCGATCCTCGCGCAGGCCGCGGTGCCGGTGCTCGACGACGACGACGAAGCGACGCTGCAGAAGCGCATTCAGATCGAAGAGCACAAGCTGCTGCCCGCCGTCGTCGACGCCATCGCCCTCGGCCGCCTCGTCGAGGCCTTTGGCCGCGTGCGTTTGCGCAGCACCTGATCGTGGCGGCCTGATCAGTTCTGCAGGCAGCTGCTCAAGCGGCCGTTGCAGTTGAAGCCGGCCTCGACGGTGCAGACGCTGCTGCAGCCGTCGCCGTCGTCGATGTTGCCGTCGTCGCAGCCTTCAGCCGGTTGGCGCACGCCGTCACCGCAGGGGTTGGCGCGCTGCTCGCAGGCGAATTGCGTGATGCCGTTGGCGAGGTTGCAGTCGGCGTCGATCCAGGCGCCGCGGAAGTTGAAGACGCAGTTCTCGGCTGGGCCACCGTTGGGCTCGTTGTCGCGGAAGCCGTTGAAGTCGCTGGTGGTGCCGCCGCCGACGATCGTCCAATTCGACCGGACGTCGCCCGAGCTGACGGTGAAGTCTTCGACGCCGACCCAGGCGGCCCTGATGTCGTCCTGGATGGCCTTGAGCAGGTCGTTGGTCTGGGCGTCGCGGGTGCCGGCGAGGTGGGCGTCGATGCTCTCGCACCGCGCCTCGGCGTCGATCCATGACGTCTCGGTGTCGAAGAGCATGAAGCAGTTGCCGGTGATCGGATCGCTGAGCGAGCGGATGGCGCCGAGGCTGACGCCGCACCTGCTGCTCTCGCATTGTTGTGAGCAGCCGTCGCCCTCGACGTCGTTGGCGTCGTCGCAGTCTTCGTCGCCGTTGAGGAAGCCGTTGCCGCAGTTGGGCGGACCTTCTTGCACGCAGCTGCTCGGGCGGCCGTTGCAGTTGAAGCCGGGCAAGACGTTGCAGCTGTTGTCGCAGCCGTCGTTGGGGTCGAAGTTGCCGTCGTCGCAGCCTTCGCCAGCGTTGATGACGCCGTTGCCGCAGGGCGTCGGCTCGATCTCGCAGGCGTACTGGGCGATCTCGCCGGTGATGCAGCCGAAGTCGTTCCACCGGTTGTTGCCGAAGTCGTAGTGCACGCAGTCTTCGTCGCCGATCTGGTCAGACGGCTGCGCGCCCTGGAAGCGGTTGAAGTCGGCGACGTTGCCGCCGGTGACGCGGACGAATCCGTCGTCGTTGCCGAAGACCTCGACGGCGAGGTCGTTCATGCCGAGCCAGCACTCGCGCTGATCGCTGAGCGATCGTCCGAGGGTGTTGGTGATGTCGTTGCGGGGCGTGAGCAGGTGCCCGCCGAAGCCCTCGCAGACGGCTTCGGCGTCGAACCAGGTGCGCACCTCGTCGAAGACCGCGATGCAGTTGTTCGTCGTCGGGTCGGTCGACGAGCGGCGGGCGCCAAAGGTGGTGCCGCACCCGTCGGTGTTGCATTCGCGGCTGCAGCCGTCGCCATTGGCGTTGTTGCCGTCGTCGCAGGCCTCGTCGGGGTCGACGAAGCCGTCGCCGCAACCGGGCGGCGGGTTGCCGAGGCAGACGCTCGGGCGTCCGCTGCAGGTGAACGCGGCCTCGACGTTGCAGCCGGGGTCGCAGCCGTCGCCTTCGTTGTTGTTCTTGTCGTCGCAGGACTCGCCGGGGTTGACGACGCCGTTGCCGCAAGAGCCAGCGGGATCGAATTCGCAGGCGAACTGTTCGACGCTGGGGAAGAACTCGGCGCAGACGAGGTCGTTCCATGCGCCGTGGATCGAGTTGACGCAGTTCTCGTTGGTCGAGCCGTTGGGCTCGCCGGCGCGGAACGGGGCGAAGCTCGTGGCGCCGGTGGTGCCGCCGTTGACGAAGGTCCAGGCGGCGGGGTTGTTGAACGATTCAGCGGTGTCGTCTTGGACGCCGAGCCAGATGTCGTTCTGCGGCTCGCTGATCGCCACGATCAGGTTGTTGGTGACGGAGTCGCGGACAGAGGCGAGGTGGCCGCCAAAGTTTTCGCAGGCGATCTCGGCGTCGAACCACGTCAGCGTCTGCGCATAGACGCCGAAGCACTGGCCCGTGACCGGATCGGTCGTCGCGCGCACAGCCCCGCCGGCCGCGTCGCAGCGGTTCGAGATGCAGGCGGCGCTGCAGCCGTCGTCGTCGTTGCGGTTGCCGTCGTCGCAGGCTTCGTCGTCTTCAACGACGCCATTGCCGCAGGTGGGCGGCACGGTGCCGGGCGCGCACTGGCTGTGGCGGCCGCCACAAGCGAAGCCGACCTCGACGCCGCAGGTGGCGTCGCAGCCGTCGCCGCCGCCGTTGTTGCCGTCGTCGCAGGCTTCGTCTGTTTGCCGCACGCCGTCGCCGCAGACCTGCAGCTCGAACTCGCAGGCGAACTGCGGAGCGATCGATCCACAGGGCGCGTCGTTCCACGACGTGCCCCCGCCGACCATCTCGGCGCAGCTCTCGTTGAAGCCGCCGTTGGGCTCGCCGAAGTTGAAGCCGCTGAAGCCGTCGCCGACGACGCCGCCGTCGACGAGGGCAAAGGCGCCGGCGTTGAAGTCGGCTTCGCCGGTGAAGTCTTGCACGCCGATCCAGATTTGCTGCGGGTCGGCGAGCGCGCGGATGAACGCGTTGCGCTGGGCGGTGCGCGGCGCGGCGAGGTGACCGCCAGCGTCTTCGCAGAAGCGTTCAGCGGGCACCCAGGCGCTCGGCAGGGCAAAGACGGCGACGCAGGTGCCGTCAGGGGCGAGGCCGCTGCGCCGTGAGAGCAAGTCACCACGGCAAGGCGTGGTTTGGCAGGCAGCGTCGCAGCCGTCGCCGTCGCTGGCGTTGCCGTCGTCGCAGGCCTCGCCGAAGTCGACGAAGCCGTCGCCGCAGCCGGCCTGGCCGCCGCCGCCGAAGTTGACGACGTCGTCGGCGATGAGGTTGCCGTCGAAGTCGAAGACGCGCACGCGGTAGGTGTCGAAGCGCGGCGCCGGCGCGCCGAAGCAGAACATGCGGGTGCCCTCGTCGAGGCTGCAGCTGTAGGTGAAGTCGAAGCCGTTCGACGTCAGGCGCACGTCGAAGCTGCCCGACGGAAACTGCCCGACGACGACGAGCTGCCCTTTGCCGGCGGTCTCGAGCTTGTCGACGTTGATCAGCGGCAACGGCAGGACCGGCACGTCGCCGCTGGCGCGCACGGTGCGGGCTTCGAGCAGATTGACCGCGTAGAGGCCAGCCGACAGCGCGCGGCCGTCGTCGATGACGATGAGGTCGTCGTTGTCGATGATGACGGGGAACTCGCCTGCGGTGCCGCTCTCGAGAGGCGTGAACGTGACGACCGTGTTTTGCACGCCGGCGAAGTCGCTGGCGCGCAGCCCCGGCACAAAGAGCTCGACGCGCTGACCGTCGGTGAACTCGGCACCGAGGATGTCGAGCACCTCGCCTTCGCCTTCGCCTTCGCCGACGCCGCTGATGGTGAAGCTGGTGTCGGTCACCGGCTGCGCGCGGCCCGCGTAGAAGAGCGACGCGGTCTGCGATGGGGCGCGGGGCAGCGCGCACTGAATCAAGCGCTCGTCGGCGACGACGCCGGCGCACTCGAGGCCGCCGACCGTGACGCGCACGAGTCGTTCGCCGGCGAGGTTGTCGCCGATGAGCAACATGTCGCCCGTTTCGGCGTCGAAGTCGGCGCTGACGACGTTGGGCAGGCGCGCGGTCGCTGTGGTCGACGACAGCGCGACGCCGTTTGGTCCTCGCAGCTCAAGGGCGAAGCTGCCGGTCGGCAAGACGGCGGTGTCGACGACGACGCGGGCGAGGGTGTCAGCGACCGCGACGACGCCGAGGGCGGTGCGGGCGCCACCGGCGCCGACCGCGCTGGCCGTGACGGGGGCGCCGAGCAGCGCGAGGTTCTGGCCAAAGACGAGCAGCTCGTCGCCGAGCACCTGCGCGTGCACCGTCGACGGGCTCAGCGCAACGATGCGTGGATCGCCGACGTCGACGTAGGTGAAGGCGATGGCGGTGCTTTGTCCGTCGGGGTTGATCAGCGTCACGAGCGCGGGACCGGCTGAGCCTGCAGGGGCGATGACGCGCACCTGTTGCAGGCCGTTGGCGACGTCGGTGACGCCGAGGCCATCGATGACGATGTTGCCGAACAGCACGGTCACAGGCGCCTGCAGCCCGCTGCCGGTCAGGGTGACGGCGTCGCCGCCGCTGACGTCGCCGCTCTGCGGATCAACCGCGACCAGCCGCGGCGGCGCGTCGACAGCCGCGAAGAACGTGAATGCCGTCGACGTCGTTTGCCCATCAGGGTTGGTCAGCGTCAGCGTCGCGGCACCGGCGCTGAACGTCGCCGGCGTGCGCAGCAAGAGCTCGCCCGATGAACGCACGTCAACGAAGGGCGACGCCTGCACGTCGGCGCCGCTGGTGAAGCTGGCCGTGGCGCCGGCGACGAAGCCGCTGCCGTCGACGATGACGAGGCTGCTGCCGACGGTCGGCGCGCGATCGGGAAACACGCGGGTGATGCGCGGCGGCGGACGCACGAAGGTGAAGGCGTTGGCGAGCCGCGCGGCTGGCCCATCGCTGTTCTGCACGATGACGTCGACGACGCCGCCGCCGTCGACGGCGGGTGTGCGGACGTTGATGCTGTCGGCGGCGACGCTGTCGACGATGCCAGCGTCGGCGCCGAAGAAGACGCGGGCGCCTTCGGCGAAGTCGCCGCCGCTGACGATGACGACGGTGCCGCCGTCGGCGCTGCCTTCGGCGACGTCGATGCCGCTGACGGTGGGGGCCGGCAACGTCGGCGTCACGTAGAACAACGGACGCAGCGCCGACGGCGCGCCGAGGCTGCCGTCGCGCAAGCGGTTCTTCACGCGCACCGAAGCGAGACCGGCAGCGTGCGGCGGCGGACGCACCAGCAGGTGCGCGCCGTCGACGAAGACGGCGTCGACGTCGACGTCATCAACGGCGACGACGGGGGCGCCGTAGGTGTCGAAGAAAAAGGCGCCGCTGAGGGCGGTGTCGATGTCACCGCCGGTCGTGGGCGCGGTGTCTGGGGCCAGCGCATTGAGCCGCGGCGAGGGCAGGTCGTAGCGAAAGCCTTCGGCGAGGGTCGCCGCTTGTCCGTCGGCAGAAGCGGCGATGTTGGCGGCGTCGAGGGGGTTCTCGACGACGACGGTGACGGCTGTGTCGCTGACCGTGAGGCTGCCCGGCGGCACGACGACCGAGATGGTCTGCGCGCCGCCGGCGGCGGGCGTGACGCGCGGGCGGCCGACCGCGCTGACGCCGTCGACGCGGACGGCGACGCTGGCGCTGTCGCCGTCGAAGAAGCCGCGGCCGTGGACGACGACGGGGATGCCGCCTTCGATTGGTCCGTGGGCGGGGGCGATGGGGTCGACGTCGTCGATCTCAGGGCCGCGCGTGAGCTGGCAGGTCAAGCCGAAGGGTACGCGGTCGCTGGCAGCGAGGCCGCCAGCGATGGCCGGCGGCGGATCGCGTTCGACGCGGCCGACGACGACGACGAGGACGCGGTCGACGTCGCTGAGGTCGGCGTCGACGGCTTCGGCCGATGTGCCTTGTTGGCGCGAGGCGCCGACGAGCACGGCGCTGCCGCTGCTGACGTCGACGACGGCGAGGTCGACGTCGGTGTCGAGGTTGGCGAGCGACGCTGAGAAGCGCGTGCCGGCGGCGACGTTCACGGCAAAGGCGGCGTCGGCGGCCATGGCGACGACAGCACCATCAGCCCCGTCGACGACCAATGCGGCGCCGCTGCGGGCGAGGCCTGCGCCGGCGCCATCGCTGGCGACCTCGGCGCCGTTGAAGAGAGCGCTGCCAGGAAAGGCCGAGGCAACGACGTCGCCGCTGCCGAGGTCGACGGCGGTGAGGTCAGGCTCGACGTAGCCAGGATCGCGCGGGCGCAGCGCGCCGTCGGCGTTGGCGACGACGACAGTGCGGGTCGATTGTCGCACGCCGCTGACGACATCGCGGGCCACGATCTGCACGGCGGCGCTGGCGAGAAAGCCGTTCACCGGCGCGAACGACACGGCGACAAACGCGGTGTCGCCAGGGGCGATGACGAAGTCGCTCTCGCCGTCGCCGTCTTTGTCGAGGGCGCCGCCCAAAGCACCGTCGAGCAGGCGCCGCGGCGGGGCTGTGTCGGCGCTGACGAGGTCGACGACGCTGACGCCGACGCCTTGTCCACCGATCACCTGCACCCGCTCGATGCGCAGGGCCGCGGCGCCGCTGTTCTCGACGACGACGACCTGGCGCGCGAACGCGCCAGCGCGGATGCCCGAGCTGAACTGCAAGAACTGCGGCGCGGTGGCCACGAAAGCAGCGGGCGGCGCCGCGTCGACGCCGGCGACGACGTCGTCGACGTTGCTGACGCCGTTTCGGTTGTCGTCGAAGCGCAAGCCGCAGGCGCCGTCGATGCCGGCGCCGCAGGACTCGAAGGCGCTGTCGCTGAAGTCGAGAAACGCGGCGGCGTTCTTGTCGACGGCGACGTCGGCAAAGGCCTCGCCGAACAAGGTCTCTGCGGCGTCAGCGTCGACGCGGCCGTAGACGCGCAGGGCTGCGCGGTGGGTGCCGTTGGCGCCGACGTTGTTGAGGCTGAGCTCGCCCGACAGCGCCAGCGTCTTCGGATCGAGCACGACGTTGGTCTCGCTCAGCAGTCCGTCGTCGATGGCGAGCGAGACGCGCAAGAGCGCGCGCTGCTCGTCGCTGAGCTGTTCGAGCGGCAGGCCTGTCGGCAGCGCCAGCGGCAAAGGCGGCGGCGGCGCGCACGCGACGATGTTGATCCCGGCAGCGAGGGCGAAAGCGACGACGAGGCGGGGGCTGAGCAACATGGTGCGCGAGCCTCGCCCGAAACGTGGGCGGCACGCTCAATCGACGTCGGGGCGTCTCAGAGCGGCGCGCGCCCGGTGCGGCGCAGCCCATCTGTGCGGCGCTCAGACGAAATTCAGCATCGCGTCGAGCCCGGCGAGCAGGGCGACGACGACGCCGACAGCGCCGACCGCCCACAGCGGCGATTGACGGCCGCGCACGCCGGCCAGCAGCAGCACGACGACGAGCAAGGCGGCGTCGACGAGGTGCAGGCGGCCGCGCCACAAGCCGGCGTCTTCGCTGGCGCTGGCCTGGCGCTGACGTCGCTGCGCCTCGAGCGGCGGTGCCACGTTGCCCACGGCATCGCGCCGCGGCACCACATCGGCGAGGCGTTTCTCGTCGAGCCCAACGGCCTCGGGACCGCCCACGAAGGTCGAAAACGTGCGCACGCGCGTCGAGGGCAGGGCGGAGTCGCCGGCGCTGACGACGACGAGGGCGCCTCTTTGCGCGGTGAGCGGTACGGCGAGGCCGGGCACGGCGCGGCCGTCGACCAGCAGCTGCAGGTTGGATCCAGCGCCTTCGACGACGACAGCGTC
>JANNAY010001098.1:0-2855 GCA_031384945.1 Deltaproteobacteria bacterium | reverse complement strand
GCGGCGCAGCCTGTACGAGCCCCTCGGTCGACTGTTCGGCGGACGCCCCGACGACGACATCATCCTCGAAGACCTCGCCGAGCAAGAGACCTTCGACGCCGCCCGCGCCAGCGACGAAGCCGAAGCCTTTGTGAGCGCCGCGGCGATGCAAGAGCGCTTGCAGCGGCGCGGCCACAAAGACGCCGTCGTCAAAGCCGAGCACCACTACGAAGAGAACGGCGACGTCGACGTCAAGTTCGTCGTGGTCGCCGACCGCACCGTCGTCGTCGAAGCCGTCGCCGTCTTTGGCGCCGGCGACGAATTCGGCGAAGACGGCGAAGACCTCATCAAAGAGGCCGACCTGCGCACGCAGCCCCGTGGCATGTTCTCTTCAGGCTTCGTCGCCGACGACGCCGCTGCCAAAGACGACGACGCCCTGCGCCGCGTCTTGAAGACCCGCGGCTACGCCGAAGCCGTCGTCGACCACCGCGTCGTCGAGCTCGCCGAGAGCGACGACGGCACCGCCCGCAGCGCCGTCGTGTTCGACGTCGCCGCCGGCCCTCAATTCGTCGTCGAGAGCGTCGAGGTCCACGGCGACCCGGCGCTCGAGAGCGACGTGCTCTCGGTGCTGTCGAGCTGTCGCGCTGCGCCGCGCGCCAAGAAGGTCACGAACATGTCGGTCGGCGACTGCGTCGATGGCCCCGTCGTCGTCGACGAGATCGGCGCCGATGAAGACCGCGTCCGCGCCCTCTACGCGGCCCGGGGGTATCCGCGCACTGTCGCCTTGCTCGAGCACGCCTTTGATGACGAGGCCGGTTCGCAAAGCGCGGGCCGCCGCGTGCGACTGCGTCTGACGGTCAGCCCGCAGGTCGAGACGACGACGACAAGCACGGCGACGACGACAAGCATGACGACGACGACAAACACGGCGACGACGACAAACACGGCGACGACGACAGCGACGACCGCGACCGCGATGACACCGACAAACGCGACGACCGCGACGACACCGACAAACACGACGACCGCGACGACCGCGACGACCGCGACGACCGCGACGACCGCGACGACCGCGACGACAGCGACGACAGCGACGACAGCGACGACAGCGACGCCGACGATGAAGCAGGCCGAGCAGCAGCCCGAGACGCAGCAAGAGAAGCAGCCGCAGACAGAGGCGAAGCTGCAAAAGGCGACGCTCGGCGAGATCTACCTGCAAGGAAACAACACGACGCGCGGGGGCGTGCTGCGCCGCGAGCTCGGCGTCGACGAGCAAGAAGGCGAGCCGCTCGACCCGCTCGCCATTCAGAAGGGCGTGAGCCGCCTGCGCCGCACCGGATTGTTCTCGCGCGTCGACCTCGACTACGTCGGCCTCGAACAAAACGGCGTGCCTGTCGACGTCACGCTGCAGGTCGAAGAGAAGCCGTCGTTCTCGATCGACTCGTCGCTCGGCTTCTCGACCGAGCGGCTCTTCTCGCTCGGCCTGCAGCTCGAAGAGAAGAACATGTTCGGCTCGATGATCGACACCGGGCTCGTGCTCGACTGGGGACTCTTCATCGGCCGCCAATCGCAGCTGCGGCTGCCCGTGCGCTGGCCGCGCATCAACGGCACCGATCTCTCAGCGGCGTTCACGCCGTTCGCCAGCTACCGCGACGAATCCAGCGGCGTCTCTCTCGTCGCCGACGACCCCGTCAAAGGCACCGGTGAAGACCTGCTCGGCACCGGTCCGCGCCGCCGCCTCTTCGCCGCCGGCGCCGCCATTTCACTCGACTACGCCATCAACCAGTTCGCGTTTCTGCAGCCCGACAGCTTCACCGTCGGCCTCGCCTACGAGCTGCGCAGCGACTGGGTGAACCTCAACGCCGATCCCATCGACGTGTTCTCAGAAGAGAACCTGCGCACGGTCTCGGGACTCACCGATCCTTTCGAGGTCGCGCCGGCGCGCATCGCTTCGCTCACCCCGCGTATTTTGTACTCTGACATCGACAACCCGTTCGACCCGCTCGAGGGAATCTCGGCCGAAGTGTTGTTCAAAGCGTCGTCGCCCTTGTGGCTCTCACAAGACACCTTCGGCGTGCTTGGCGTCAGCGGCACCGGCTACACCACCTTCAACGAGCGCTTCACCCTCGCCTCACGCCTCTCGCTGCGGCAGGGCTTCGTCGCCGACAACAAGCCCTGCGGCGACTGCGGCTGGGCCCTCATGCAGAACGACCTGTTCTTGCTCGGCGGCGAGCGCTCGGTGCGCGGCTACGGCGAGAACACCATCGGCGTGACGGGTCCGCTCTTCACCCCGAACCTCACCGCCGTCGACGCCGTGGCCCCCCGCCAGGGACTGTTCGGCGCGCAGGCGTCGCTCGAGCTGCGCATGTTGTTGGTGAAGAACCTTGGCATCGGCGACCTGAAGCCCGCCGTCTTCGTCGACGCCGGCCTCGTCACCGACGACGTCTGAAACGCCACCGACCTCGGCGCCCGCATCGCCGCCGACGAATTCGGCCTCAGCGTCGGCGCCGGACTGCGCTACGTCATGCCCGTCGGCCCGGCGCTGTTCGACTGCGCCATCTCCCCAGTGGCTGTGACGCCGGGCGGCGCCCCCATCGCGCGGTGTCATCTGGCGCTTGGCTACACGTTCTAGACGCGGCGAATCTCAATGCGGGTTGTGGACCGACCCACATCCTCGTCGCCCCGCCCGCCCCCCGCCCTGGCCCCGTGCTCACGATTCGTCGCATCTCGGGATCGTCGCTGAAGGCATTGGTTCCACGAGGCGGGCCTCAAGCGCGATGCACCCTCCCCGTGACGTCGTCCGCCGCGCGCGGTTGCTGATTCAGGGCGCCTCTCTTCACGCGGCCCTCAACCCGGGTTGGGCATCCACGTCGCGA
>JANNAY010001065.1:0-1783 GCA_031384945.1 Deltaproteobacteria bacterium | reverse complement strand
GTTGCGGCCGGCGGCTTTCACCTCTGCGTCGTCGGTGATCTCGACGCAGGTCGAGAAGCCGTAGCGGCGCGGCGAGGTGCGCACCTTCTTGCCGGTGAACTCGGCGATGACGATGCCGCCGCGCGCGAAGCAGTGGTAGCTGACGATGCGGTCTTCGCCGCCTTCGATCGCCGCCTGCAAGATGACGTCGGTGTCGTGACCGACCAACAACGGCGCGAGCGACAGCAGCTGCTCTCGGTTCTCGATGTGCAGAGCCTTTGGTGCGCAAGGTCCGCGTGCCTGTCGCTGCAGCACCGAGCCCACCCATCCCGCGCGCATCGAAGGCTTGGCGACGCAGGGAAACGACGACCACTGCTCGAGACCATCGAGGGAACGATGGTGACTGAGGACTCGCGTCTCTGGCACCGGCAACCGGCGCACGGCGGCGAGCGCGGCGAAGCGCACTTTGTCGACGAGGTCTTCGACGAGGCTGGCGGCGGGCATGGGCAGGCGCGCGTGCGGCAGCACCTTTTCGCGTGCACGCGAAAAGGCGAGAAGGTCGTCATCGCCCTGACAGAAGATCACCGGCGGCAGCGACTGGGTCCGTGACCACGCGACGACCGCGTCGACGACATCACCGGGCGCGTCGACGACGTTGGGGACGACGATGACCTCTTTGCAGTAGCGAGAGCGGGTCGCTGCTTCCGTCGCGTCGACGGTCGCGAGCGCGACGGGAATGCCCGCGCGCCCCAGCGCTCTCACCAAAGAAATGTCGCCGAGCACGAGGGCGAGAGGCTGGTTCATCATGCGCGTCGGCAAAGCAGTTGACGTGCCACCGGCGACCTCGCAGTCGCACGACCGCTTCGTCGTTGTCGCGTGGCGGCGCTGACGCTCTCTTGGACCGCGTTGCATCAACGGCGCGTGCTGGAGAGCGGGCAATCAGAATGCTTTCTTTCTAGTCGTCAGCGCGTTGGTGTCGCGACGCGTGGCTCGTCTGCTGCAGTGCCCAAGCGGGTCCCTTCTCTCTTGGAGTTGCTCATGCCCTTCGCGCTGCTGTCCGACGTCCACGGAAATCTCGAAGCCCTCGACGCCGTCTTGGCCGACGTCGACGCCCGCGCCCCCGGCGCTCGCGTCGTCTGCGCCGGCGATGTCGTCGGCTACGGCCCCGATCCCGAGGCCTGTCTCCAGCGACTCGTCGAGAGAGACGCGGTGATTGTGCGCGGCAACCACGAAGAAATGGTGCTCGGCTGGCGCGACGACGACGACTGCGTCTGCGCCGGCATCCTCGCTGTCGACTGGACGCGCAAGCACCTCTCAGCGCGGGCGTGCGCGACCCTCGCCGCTCTGCCCGCCGTCGTCGACGTCGGCGAGGGCGTCGTCGTCTGCCACGGCGACCTCGACGACGCTGGCGCCTACGTCTCTGACGCCGCCACCGCTGCTCGCGCCGTCGGCCGCCTGCACGCGCTGCATCGCGACGCACGCGTGCTCGTCTGTGGCCACACGCACCACGCGATGTGCTTTTCCGTCGAGCAGGGACTGCTGAGTCCGCGCGCCGGCAGCATGGCCGTCATCCTTGGTCAGAACGTCATCAACCCCGGCGCCGTCGGGCAGGCGCGAACGGCGACGGCGCCGTTGGCGTCGTGGGCGCTGCTCAACGTCTCCGCAGCCACCGTCGCGTTTCACGCAGTGCCATATGCGCACGACGTGACGACCGAGAAGCTGAAACGCGCCGGCCTGCTCGTCACGCTCGTGATGCCGCCTCCACGCGGCATCGGCCGACGCACGGCGCCGGCGGCCGCCAAAG
>JANNAY010001063.1:0-2000 GCA_031384945.1 Deltaproteobacteria bacterium | reverse complement strand
GCCCGGCGTCATCGTCGACGTCTACGCCGACACCTGCGTGCTGCAGTGCCAATCGGCCGGCGCCGAAGCCATGCGCGATGTCGTCGTCGCCGCGCTGCAGAAGTTCGTGAGCCCCGCGCGCATCTACGAGCGCAGCGACGCCGAGATCCGCACCCTCGAAGGGCTCACGCCGCGCAAAGGTTTGTTGAGTGGCGCGCCCCTGCCTGCCGGCAACCTTGTGCAGATGAGAGAGAACGGGCTCTTGTTCAACGTCGACGTCGACGCCGGCCACAAGACGGGCTTTTACCTCGACCAGCGCGACAGCCGCGACACGCTGCGCCGCATCGCGCGGGGCAAGCGCGTGCTGAATTGTTTTTGTTACACGGGCGGCTTCACCATCGCCGCGCTCAAAGGCGGCGCGTCGTCGGTGGTCAGCGTCGACGCCTCGCAGCCGGCGCTCGAGCTTGGGCAGAAGAACGCCCTCGACAACGGCTTCACCGACGACGTTCACGACTGGTTGCGCGGCGACTGCTTCGACGTCTTGCGCGGCTTGTACGACGACGGCGACCGCTTCGACGTCGTCGTTTTGGATCCGCCGAAGTTCGCGTCAAAGGCCGAGCACCGCGATCGCGCGGCGCGCGGTTACAAAGACCTGTTGATCCGCGGCTTGAAGCTGGTGCGCGACGGCGGCTTCGTCTTCACCTTCTCGTGCTCGGGCGCCATCGACCGCGCCTTCTTCAAAGAGATCGCCACGCAAGCGTCGCTCGAGGCCCGCCGCCCCACCAAGATCGTGGCCGAGCTCGGGCACGCCAAATGCCACCCGGTGTCGACGTCGTTTCCCGAAGGTGAGTATCTCAAGGGACTGTTGCTCTCGGTCTGACCTGACCTGACCCAGCCCGTGTGCGTGTATCTGCAGAGGAGACACCCATGTCGATGAAGCCGCTCAAGTTGATGGCGTTCGCCGCCACCTCGAAGCCAAAGGCAGCCCGCGCCTTTTACGAAGACATTGTGGGCGCCGTCTTTGTCGAAGACAGCCCCTTCGCTCTCGTCTTTGACGTCGGCGGCGTGATGCTGCGCGTGCAGAAGGTCGATCCGTTCACGCCGCACCCGTTCACACAGCTCGGCTTCGAGGTCGACGACATCCGCGCTGCCGTCGCCGCGCTGAGGGCACGCGGTGCCGTCTTCGAAAAGTTTCCGTTCCCCGGGCAAGACGGCGACGGCATCTGGGCGGCACCGGGCGGCGCGCTGATCGCCTGGTTCAAAGACCCCGACGGCAACACGCTGTCGCTGACCGAGCTCTGAGCTCAAGCGGCGGTTGTTTCCGGCGATAGGGTGAAGAGATGCTCCTGGCCGGCAGCCCGTTCACCACCGACAAGCTCTTGCGCGCCACCGACGCGTGGGACGACGTCGTCGAGAGCATCGGCGTTGGCCACCGCATCCGCGGCATGTTCATCTCGCCCGTCGTCGGCCTGCTCGATGACAACGCGCGCGCGGCGGTGCTGCGAACGCTGGGTGAGCCCCCACGCGGTGGCGTCTTCGTCCCCTTCTTGAGCTACGCGCGACGCGACTACTTGCGCATCGTGCTCGCGGCCGCCCGGGCGTCCGTCGACGACGTCGCGCTGGCCGAGCGCATCCGCCGCATCGCGCGCAACGACTTCGCCACCTTCAGCGCCTCGGTCTTCGGCAAGACGATCCGCGCCGCCGTACCGACCGCGCGGGCAGCACTCTTGAAGACGCCGCAGGTCTACGCCGTCGTCGCCCCCGCCGACGATGGCGTCGTCGTTGGCGGCCCCGTCGACGGCGGCGTCGAGCTCGTCTTCCGCCGCTACCCGATCTTGTGGCCGTACCACCTGGGCCAGCTCGAAGGCATGGTCAAAAGCTACAACGAAGCCTGCGCCATCGACGTCGACGTTGAAGAAGACGTCGTCGTCTACCGCGTGCGGTTGCTCTGAAGCTTGCCTGCGCCCGGCCGCAGACCTCACCCTCTCCGGGCCTCATCCCTGGCTCGGCCCGAAGACCTC
>JANNAY010001053.1:0-6944 GCA_031384945.1 Deltaproteobacteria bacterium | reverse complement strand
AGAGCTGGCGCCAGCCCGACTCGATCTACACGCGCTGACCGCCCGCTGCGTGGAGCGCGCGACAGCGACGAGTTCAAGCGAAAGCGACGTCTCGCAGTCTCCGCGCTCTGGCCAGCATGCCCGGGACCCGCGTTCCGTGGTGGCGGTGTCGGCCACGGGCGACACGAGCGGCACATGGGACGCCTCGATGATCAGCGCCGCGCTGCTGACCCTGATCGACAACGCCCTGCGCCACGGCAACTCCGTGGTCGTCAACGTCGTCGTCGACGGCAGCAACGCCGATAACGTCACTGTCACCATCCACAACGATGGCGTGATCCCACCCGAGCTCATCGCGATGATGTTTGAGCTCGTGCGCGCCCCACGCAGCGATGTCGCGACGTCAGGCGGGCTGGGTCTCGGTCTGTTCAACGCAAGACAGATCGCCTCGGCCCACGGCGGCGCGATCACGTTGGAGTCGACGCCGTCGACGGGCACCACGTTTGCCTTGCGACTGCCGCGACACTTGCTCGCTGGCAGTACGCGGCGTGCCAGCGCCGCGCTCGAAGAGAGCGCAACGACAGCGTCGTTTATCGACGAGACGGCCATCGCGCAGACGCTGCAAGAGCGAGCGCCGCGCGAGTACTGGCTGCTGCTCGACCGTTACACGCGGCTGCTCGAGGTCTCGCTGCACCGGCGCATGTTCAAGAACGCCAGCGAGGCGCTGCCTGAAGAGGTCACGCGCCTCGCTGAAGAGCTCGGCGCTCTCAACGCAGGCGCGCGCGAGGTGGCTGACCTGCACGCCCGCGCGCTGCGCCGCGCCTCCTTGATGGCGAGCGCCAGCAAGTCGGAGGCGCTCGTCACCGAGGGTCGCCTGCTGTCGCTCGAGCTGATGGGTCGACTGCTCTCGTACTACCGCAAACGTGCTGGGCCTTCGCCGCGCAAAGGACAGCCATGACAGAGCCCGTCGACGTCGTTCTTGAACTCTACATCACCGGCACGTCGTTGAACTCCGCTCAAGCGGTCGCCAACTTGCGCCGCATTTGCCAAGAGCGACTCACAAGCGGCTACACGCTGCGCGTGATCGACGTGCTCGAAGATCCGCAAGCTGCCGAAGACGCGAACATTCTCGTGACGCCGACGTTGATACGACGTCTGCCGCAACCGGTGCAGCTGCTCGTCGGCGACCTCTCGCGAACGCAACAGGTTCTGCACGGCCTCGGGTTGCCCACCCATCCACATCGCAAGGAGAGATGATGCCGACCGCCAACCCACCCATCGTGAAGCTGCCCACGGGCATCGACGGCTTCGACCACATCACCAAAGGCGGCTTGCCGCAGGGCCGCGCCACCCTCGTCGTTGGCAGCGCCGGCAGCGCCAAGACGGTCTTTGCGATGGAGTTTCTCGTCGAGGGCGCCTTGCGCGGCGAGAGCGGCGTCTTCGTCACCTTCGAAGAGCCTCCGGCTGATCTGCGGCGCAACGTGCTCGGCTTCGGCTGGGACGTCGCTCAGCTCGAGGTCGACGGCAAGATCGCATTTGTCGACGCGTCACCGCGGCCCGAAGAGCAACGCATCGAGGCCGGCAGCTACGACTTCGGCGCGTTGGTGGCGCGCATCGAAGGCGCGGTGCGCAAGGTCGGTGCGAAGCGGGTCGCCCTCGACTCAATCGGCGCAGTCTTCGTCCAATTCGCCGACGCAGGAAACGTGCGGCGCGAATTGCACCGCGTCAGCGCCGCCCTCAAGCGCCTCGGCGTCACGGCGGTTATCACGTCAGAGCGCATCGACGAGTACGGACCCATCTCGGCCCAGGGCGTTGAAGAATTCGTCACCGACAATGTCGTCGTCTTGCGCAACGTGCTCGAGAAAGAGACGCGCCGTCGCACGATCGAGATCTTGAAGCTGCGCGGCACCGCCCATGAAAAAGGCGAGTTCCCCTTCTCGGTCACGCAGAAGGGCCTGGTGATCATCCCCCTGTCGGCGATTCGACTGGTGCAGAAGTCGACGACGTTGCGCATCACGTCGGGCAACACCGAGCTCGACGCCATGTGCGGCGGCGGCTTCTACCGCGACTCCGTGACGCTCGTGTCGGGCCCGACGGGCACCGGCAAGACACTCATGGTCACGGCCTTCACCGCCGGCGGCATCGCGAAAGGCGAGCGGTGCCTCACGTTCTGTTTCGAAGAGAGCCGCGAGCAGTTCTTTCGCAACGCGGCGGGCTGGGGCTTCGACTTCGAGCAGCTCGAGCGAGACGGGCATCTCAAGGTCGTCACCGACTACCCCGAGATCATGCCCCTCGAAGATCACCTGATCCGGATGAAAGACATCATCGCGGAGTTCAAACCCAACCGCGTCGCCATCGACAGCCTGTCAGCGCTCGAGCGCGGCGCGACCGACCGCAGCTTTCGCGAGTTCATCATCGGGCTCACAGCCTTTGTGAAGCACAGCGAGATGGCGGGGTTGTTCACCGCGGCGACACCGACACTCATGGGTGGCACGTCGATCACCGAAGCCCACATTTCAACGATCTGCGACTCGATCATCTTGCTGCGTTACGTCGAGAGCTTCGGCGAGATGCGTCGTGGGTTGACGGTTCTCAAGATGCGCGGATCGCCGCACGAGAAAGAGATCCGCGAGTACACGATCGATGGCTCGGGCATGCAGGTCGGCCGCGCGTTCAGAAACATCTCGGGCATCATTTCTGGCGCGGCGACGCAATCGAACGTGCCGCCCGAAGAGATCGAACGCCTGCGACAGATGTTCGAGCACGAGTGAGTGCCTACAGCCTTCAGCGAGAACGAGGCACAGCATGACTGAACCAAGCACCATTGCTCCGCGCATCCTCTACCTCGAAGATGACGGCGACATTCGCGATCTGCTCGCCGACCTCTTGCGCAACGCGGGCTACGACGTGACGGCGTTGGGCACTGCCGAGGCCGCGCTCGCAGCGCTGCAAGCGCGCCAGTTCGCCCTGCTGCTCACCGACTTTCGCTTGCCGTACCAGAACGCCGATTGGCTGCTGGCGACGGCGTGCGCTGCAAATCTGTTGACACAGACTGCGGTCATCGTGCTGACCGCAGAGCGCGATCCGCCAGGCATCGATGAGTTTCAGATGTTGCAGAAGCCCGTCGACGTGGCGGTGCTGCTCAGCCACATTTCGCGTCGCATCGAGCACCGCGGACCAGCACGCGAACGCGCGCCGCCCAGCGACGGTGCGCTCGTCTCGCTGCGGCTCTACTTGTCGTCATCGCTTGAATCATTGAACGCCGAGCGTCACCTGCGCGCCCTGCTGATGACCATCGACAGCGCGACGGGCCGACCGTTGAACGAGCTCGTCTCTCTTCAGGTCTTCGATGTCACACGACACTCGATGGCGATGCTCGACGCCGTCGAAGAAGACCGCATCATCGTCACGCCGACTCTCGTGCGGCGCGCGCCGGGCGGCCGCGCTTCGTTCCTCGGCGATCTATCGGGTCGCGGCGTCATCGAAACGATGCTGCGCGAAGCCATCGATTTGGCCACGCGCGAGCGAGCTCCGACGACCGAAACCCGCTTGAGCTCTGGCGCGCCGTGATGATGAGCCCTTCTGAGCGTGCTCAACACCGCATTTGGGTCGTTGACGACAGCAGGCTCGATCTCGACCGCGCCCGGCGCGCGCTCGAAGTCGAATTCGATGTCGATGTCTTCAGCGACGGCGACGCGATGCTCGAGCGGCTCGTCGACACGAAACCGTCGGTGCTGCTGCTCGATCTGACGCTGCCCAGCATCTCTGGCTTCGAACTCTGCCGCTTCGTCCGCGAGCGCTATGACGAGGTCACGCTGCCTGTGCTGCTGCTGACCGCGCGCTCCGAGCTTTCGGACCTTGAGGCGGGACTGAGCGCCGGCGCCAACGACTACGTCAACAAGCCCTTCGACGAGGTCACGCTGCTCGCTCGCGTGCGCACGCTGGCGCGCATTCAGCGCCTCGCCAATGAGACCCGCGAGCGCGAGCTCTGGCTGCACACCACGTTGTCGAGCATCGGCGAAGGCGTCATCGCCACCGATGATCGCGGTTGCATTCTGTTCATGAACACAGTGGCCGAAGCTCTGACGGGTGTCGTTCAAGCCGCTGCCGTTGGCCGCGCCTTCGCCGACGTCTGCCGCATCGATGCCGAAGGCACCGCGCGGGCGGTGCTGCACCTCGTGCCCGACGGCAGAAAAATCCCTGTCGAGCACACCGCATCGCCGATCGGCGCGAGCGCTGGCCGGGGTGTCGTTCACGTGCTGCGCGATGCCCGTGCTGCACGCGCGCGGGCCGACTTCGAAGAGAAGCTCGTCGGCATCGTCAGCCACGATCTGCGCAACCCCTTGCAGACCATCTTGTTGAGCACGACCGCGATGCTCAGCACCGAACATGTCGACGAGGCGACGCAAGTGGCCGTCACGCGGATTCGTCGCTCGGCCGATCGCGCGACCAAGCTGATCAGCGACGTTCTCGACTTCACCCAGGCGCGGCTGGGCAGTGGCATTCCGCTGCGGCTGCGTCACCTCGAGCTGAACGCGCTGATGCGGCAAGTCGTCGACGACGAGATGGTCGCACATCCGGGCCAACGAGTCGTGCTCGAGACCGCCGGCGACGCCGACGGCACCTGGGACCCTGAGCGCCTGGCGCAGGTGTTCGCCAACCTGCTCTCGAACGCAGTGAAATACGGCGCAAAGGGCTCGCCGATCACGGTCAAAACTGTCGGCAGCGAAGAGAACGTCTTGGTGTACGTCCACAACGAAGGACCACCGATACCCGTCGCGCTGGTGCCATCTCTCTTCGAACCGATGAAGCGCGGCGCGGACCCCAGCAACAACGCCAGCCGCAGCGTCGGCCTCGGCCTCTACATCGTGAAGCACATCGTCGACGCCCATGGCGGCTCGATCGATGTGCGCTCGAGCGCCGGTGACGGCACGACCTTTGTGATGCAGCTGCCCCGTCATCCGATCGTCGCGCCCGCGGATCACAGCTCGAGCTGAAGCCGCAGCCAGATCGATCGGCCCGGTTGGTCAACGAAGAACCGCAAGAGGCTCAGGCTGTCGCGGTAGCGCGCATCGAGCAGGTTGTCGCCGTCAAGACGAACGTGAACGACGACAGGCCTGAGCGTGATGCTGGTCGAGGCTGCGGCGCCGACGAGCACGACGCCATCGGGTGGTGGCGCGAAGTCAGCATGCACGTCGCTGCGTGCCTGGCGGGCGATGCCAATGGCGTTCAGCGATACGCGAATGTCGTCGAAGAAGCCGAGGGTGCCGACGTTGGTCGCAAGCTCAAGGCGTCCGCGCGGCGGCGGAACGAACGGCAAGAAGCCGCCGCTGCTGACGTCGAGGCCGTTGACGACGCTGCCGCTGGCGCCGCCTTCGACGATGGCGCCTTTGCCGACGACGACGCCGAGGTCGGCGCCGACGAAGCGGGCGTCGACGGCGCGGTAAGAGAAGCGGGGGAAGGCGCCGCTGGCGACGACGGTGACAGCGGCTGCGCCATCGGCGAAGTCGGGGCCGAAGACGATGTAGTCGTCAACGTCGGCGTAGAAGGCACCGGCGTCGACGTCGAGCCACGGCAACGTCAACGATGTCGACAGCGTCGCCTGCCGCGTCGTCTCTGGCCCGAGCCGCGCGTCGCCGAGGCCAAAGACCGGCAGGCTCGGCGCGCGCCCGCCGAGGTACAGCTCGTCGACGTCGGGGAAGCGCGTCGCCGATGAAAGGTCGACACTGAGCGCGAGGGCCTGCGGAAAGCGCGGCAGATCGAGGCGCCAGCGCGCGCCGACGGTGCCGGTGGCGGCGCGGTAGGCGTTGTCGCAGCGGACGGCGTCGGCGCCGACGTCGCAGGCGTCGACATCGACCTGGCCGCGGCGGATCAACGAGGTGTGCGCTTGCGGTCCGAGCACCGCGGTCTGTTGCAATCCATCGACGCGAGCGCCGGCCTCGACGTCGACGTCGCCGAGGACGACGTCATCGATGGTCAAACGCTCAAGGGCGAACACGCCGCCGCTGCTGCGCTCGTAGCCGGGCACCAAGAGCAGTCCGGTGAACTGGTGGCGCTGCACGTCGACATGCACGCCGGCTTCGCCGTTGAGCCGCGCGCCAGCGGTGAGCGGCAAGGTGCGGTGGGCAAAGACGACGTCGAGGCCGTGGGTGACGAGGTCGAAGCTGTACTGCGAGCCGGTCGTGGCGCGTCGCACCTGATCGAATTCCAGACGCAGGTCGCGCTGCAGGTCGTAGGTGATCGTCAGGCGTCCCGCGTCGCCGACATCGGTGGCGATGCGCGCGAGCAGCAGGTCGTGGGTGACGTCCTGACGAGGACGCTCGATGTCATAGGTGCGCTGCCAGCTCTCGGCCTGTGGCGGTGCCGACGGGTTGCGCGCGAGGCCAGCGAGCACCTCGGGCGTCGCCGCCAGTTGGCAGAAGCACACGCCCAGGTTTGCGTGGTAGCGGCGGACCGAGACGTCAACGTCGACGTCGTGGCCGAAGACGTCGCCGGCGTAGCCGATGGTGGCGCCGGCGTTTTCGACAGCGCTGCTGGTGTTGCCGAGCACGTAGTCGGGCGTCGACACCGCCGCGCTCTTCTGCAGGTTCGCTTCGACGCGCAGCGCGAGCCCGGGCAGAAACGCCGCGCCAGCGTCGACGCGGCCGGCGACGACGACGACGCCGCCGTTGCTGCCGCCGACGACGTCGACGCGGCCGCCGACGCCGGGCGCGCTGCGCAGCGGCGCAGGGTCCAACAGCACCGCGCCGCCGACGGCGTCGGGCCCGTAGCGCACGCCGCTCGGTCCGCTGACGACGGTGATGCGATCGGCGCTGAAGGGGTCGAGCTCGGGCGCGTGGTCGAGTCCCCAGTCTTGTGCCTCGTGGCGCACGCCATCTTGCAGCAGCAAAAGACGTCGACCGAATTGTCCGTGCAGCACCGGCTTCTTCGCCTGCGGTCCGCTGTCGAGCACGGCGACGCCGGGG
>JANNAY010001046.1:0-2245 GCA_031384945.1 Deltaproteobacteria bacterium | reverse complement strand
TGTCCATGTCAGGTGCCCCGCACGGGTTGCTCGAAGGCGGCGCCGAGGTGCTCGCGCAGGTCGCGCCAGACGTCGTCGACGATGGCGCGGTCGATGCGGCGGGCCTCGAGGCCGAAGCCGACCAGCAGCGCCGCTTGTCCGAGCACGTTGATGCGCCGCGGAACGCCGCCGCTGGCGCTGTGTATGAGGTCGATGGCGTCGTCGGTGAAGAGGGGCTCGTGGCGTCCAGCGACGCCGAGGCGGTGGGCGACGTAGGCAGCGACGTCGTCGCGGTCGAGGGCTTCGAGGTGAAAGGCGACGCCGATGCGCTGGGCGAAGCTGCGCAGGTCTTTTTTGGCGAGGCGCGTGCGCAGCTCTTCTTGTCCGACCAACAGCAGGCCGAGCAGCGCGCTGTCGTCGAGGGTGAGGTTCAAGAGCAGGCGCAGCTCTTCAAACACCGCCTTGTTGGGCAGCAGGTGCGCTTCGTCGACGACGAGCAGCGTGAGGCCGCCCTCTTGGTGAATCTCGAACAGTCGCTCGAGCAGCGCGTCGAGCAATTTGGTCTTGGCCCCGCTTTTTGTCAGTCGGGGCAAAGGGTCGATGCCGAGGCGTTCGGCAAAGACGCCGAGCAGCTCGGACGGCGTGAGCCGCGGGTTGACGATCAGCACCACGCGGGCGCGTTCGCCGAACGACTCGTTCAAGCGATCGACGAGGGCGCGCGTCAGCGTGGTTTTGCCGGCGCCGACGACGCCGGTGAGGACGGCGAGGTCGCGGTCTTCGGCGGCGGTGACGATGCGGGCGAGGGCTTCGGCGTGGGCCCGGCTCTCGTACAAAAACGAAGGATCGGGCGACTTGCCGAAGGGGCGGACGCGCAGGCCGTAGAAGGACTCGTACATCAGCCCGGGCCCGACTCGGCTTCGGCGGCGGTGCCGGCCTTGATGCTGAGCACACCCTCGCCGTCGACGAGGTCTTGCATGAGGGCGCCGACGTCGAGCACGAGGATGGTCTCGTGGTCGCCGAGGTGGGTGGCGCCAGCGATGCCCCGCACGTTCTGCAGATAGGCGCCCAGCGTCTTGATGACGATGTCTTGCTGGCCGAGCACGTCTTCGACGAGCAGCGCCGCGCGGTGCTGCACGAGTCCGACGACAGCTGCGTAGCCGACGTCGTCGTCGCCGGCGTTGGGCAGGGGCTTCTGCTTCTGTTCAGGGTGAAACACGCGATCGAGGCGCAAGAGCGGCAGCGTTTGTCCACGCAGCGTGATCATCTCGCGGCCCTCGACGGTGCAGAGGTCTTTGCGCGTGACCGCGACCATCTCGAGCACCGAGGCCAGCGGCAACGCGTACACGCGGTTGGCGCTCTTGATGATCACGGCCTGGATGATGGCCAGCGTCATCGGCAGCGTGATCGAGAAGCGGGTGCCGCGGCCCGACGTGCTGTCGACGTCGACGAGCCCTGAGAGGCGCGAGATGTTGGTCTTGACGACGTCGAGGCCGACGCCGCGCCCCGACAGTGACGTCACGTCTTTGCGGGTCGAGAAGCCTGGCTGAAAAATCAGGTTCCACACTTCGCGGCGCGAGAGCGTGCCGACGTTGTCGTCATCGACGAGGCCGCGGTCGAGGGCGGTGCGTTTGACGGCCACTTCGTCGATGCCGCGGCCGTCGTCGATGATGTCGATGACGACGTGGTTGCCGCGGGGATACGCGCGCAGCTCGAGCGTGCCCTTGCGCGATTTGCCGGCAGCGACGCGGGCCTCGGGGGTCTCGAGGCCGTGGTCGATGGCGTTTCTGACGAGGTGCATCAGCGGGTCGACCAGGTCTTCGACGATGAGCTTGTCGAGCTCGGTCTCTTCGCCGCTGAGGATGAGGTCGACCTCTTTGCCCAGCCCTTCGGCGGTGCGCTTCACGGCGCGCGAGAGGCGCTCGAAGACCTGCCCGAGCGGCACCATGCGCACCTGCATGATGGCCAGCTGCAGGTCGACGATGCGGCGCTCGATGGTGCGCACAAGGCGGTGCAGGTCGACGGCGATGCCGCGAAAGCCGATCTCGGTCTTGAGCTCGTTGGTGACGCGCGTGAGCCCGCCGCGGGCGAGCACCAGCTCGCCGACGATGCCCATGAGCTCGTCGAGCTTCTTGATGTCGACGCGCACCGTCTCTGTGACCTGGCGCATGGTCGAGACGACAGCGGCATCGCCTTCGGCATCGACGTCGACGGCGCCAACGTCGTCTGCGACCTCGACCATCGGCGCGCTGGCGGCGGCCCGCTTCGG
>JANNAY010001010.1:0-8409 GCA_031384945.1 Deltaproteobacteria bacterium | reverse complement strand
CAAAGACCTGCTCGCCAGCGACGAAATCCGCAAGGCGTACCTCGGCGAGTAGAGCGCTCTCTCGGGGGTGTCCCCGGTCAGTCAACAGCGAGGGCGCGCAGGTCGTCGAGGCAGTCGTCGTCGAAGGCGAAGTCGTCGTTCGATCCTCCGCCGAGGCGATCGCCGATCAGGTCCGACACCTGCGACGTCTCGGCGGCGAAGAACATGATGCAGTTTTCGTTGTCGTCGTGGGCGCCGTGCTCTTCGTCCTGGTGATCGCGCTGCATGTCCGCGCCGTTGTTCACGAGGCCAAAGAGGTGACCCATCTCGTGCAGCAGCACCGTCGTCGTCGTGCGCTCGCACAGCGCCTCTTCGACGCCCGGCAACAGCGCGTCTGTGCAGGCGCGCTGGATGTTGTCCTGCAACATGATGATGCGGTCGCCGCCGTAGGCGAAGCCGAGCACGAGGCTGTCGCCGTCGTCGTCTTCGTAGGCGCCGTCGACCCACAACAAATGCATCAGCGCTTCGCCCGCTTCGGGCTCGACGTCGATCAGCTGCGTGTGCGCGTCACGCAGCTCGGCGAACGTGTGCACGGTGTCTTCTTCGCCGAGGGCGGCGACGCCGGTGTCGTCGTCTTCGAAGACGACGAGGTCTTTTTCGAGGGCGCCGGCCTCTTTGACGACGTCGAGCTGGGTCTGCAGCCGGTCGTAGACGCCGTCGGCGCCTGCTTTGCCCTCGACGGCGTCGACCTCGACGCGCAGGTCGACGAAGTCGTTGTCGCTGACGAAGTCTTTCGGGCCAAACGCCCCGCCGAGGTCCGGCGGCAAGACACCCTCGCAGCCCGAGATGACGACGACGACGACGACGACGACGACGGAGCAGAAGGCAACGCGCATGCGGGGTTTGTAGCCGGTTCCCGGCCAACGCGCCGCGTCAGCTCCAGACCCGCCGGTCGGAGATCGACGTCGAAGGTGTTGCGGAGGTGCCGTCCCCCGGCGAAAGTGCAGGCCTATGTCGTCGACGTCGCCTGATCTCGCCCGCCGCTACTCTTTCGCGCTGATGGCCGTGCTCGCGGTGGGCGCAGCGATGGGCTGCGAAAGCTGCTGCGCAGAAGACCCCGTGGCGAACCTCGGCGCAGGCCCGCCGGTCTGCAAGATCATCGACTGCGGCGACGACACCGAGGCCTTCCGCTACGGCGCCTGCGCCCCCAGCGGCTGCGACTCCGACGATGACTGCTGCCCCGGCACGCGCTGCCGCGCTGACCTCAACGTCTGCTTCCCCCGCCTGCTCGACAGCGAGTTCGAGTGCGAGACCAACGCCGACTGCGCCGACCCGGCCCAGGTCTGCGCCACCGTCTCGGTCGGCGGACGCGAGCCGCTGCCCACCTGCATCTACGAGGGCTGCGCCGGCGACAGCGACTGCGGCGACGGCTTCCGCGACTGCTACAACGGCCACTGCATCATCAACGCGCCCTGCGGCGGCGGCTGCCCTGTCGGCGAAGTCTGCGAGATGGCCACCAACAGCTGCCACCTGCTGCCCACCGGCCTTGGCAAAGCCACCGATGGGGCCAACGCCGTCGACAAGTCCTGCACCGACGCCTGCGACGGCCTGCTGCTGTTGAAGAACGAAGGCGCCATGAGCGGCGAGATTTGCTGCGAGCTCAGCTGCACCTGCGAAGTGCTGCCGCCGATCGTGCCCACCCGCTTCGGCCGCTACGCCCGCGTCGCTGTCGTCGCTGACGGCGCCGTCGTCTCCGCCTACGACGCCGAATTCGGCGACCTCGTCCTCGTCCGCTTCGGCCAAAACGGCGACCGCGGCGCCGTCACCTACGTCGACGGCATCCCCCTCGGCGCCACGCCCAGCAACGACACCGCCGGCCCCCGCGGCGGCATCCGCGACCCCGGACCCGACGTCGGCACCCACACCAGCATCGCCGTCAACAGCGCCGGACTCGCCCGCGTCGCCTACCACGACGTCAGCGCCAACTCGCTCAAGGTCGCCGTCGAGACCGCGCCCGGCGTCTTCAACACCCACTTCGTCGACGGCGCCAGCAACCCCGGCGCCGGACAAACCGGCACGTTCACCGACATCGCCGTCGGCGCCGACGGCACGATCTTCGTCTCGTACCTCGCCCACAACACCACGCTCGCCGGCGTCACCGGCGCCGCCACCGGCGTCAAGCTGGCCCGCTCGCGCACGCCCACGCCGTCGTCGGCGGCCGATTGGGAGCTGTTCGTGCTCGACGCCCGCCCCTTCGTCGCCGACGCCACCTTGCGCGAAGAGCCGCCCGAGCTCCCGCGCGGACGTGGCCTGCACACCGCCCTCGTCCTCGACGGCGCCGCCGCCCTCGTCGCCTACTACGACGGCTCCGACGGCGACGTCCGCGTCGCCTCGTTCGCCGGCGCCAGCGTCGCCGTCAGCGTCGTCGACGGCGACGCCCAGGGCGGACGCGTCGGCGGCGACGTCGGCCGCTACCCCGCCATCGGCGTCACCGACGGCAACCTGCTCGTCGTCTACGAAGACACCGCCCGCCACGCCGTGCGCTTTTGGAAGGGCCCGAAAGACACGCCCGGAATCGGTGGTGCCTTCGGCGTCGCCGACCAGCTGCGCAACGACAACCGCTCCGGCTCGCACTTCCTCGGCGCCGGCGGCCGCATGAGCACCGAGGGCGCGCGCCCGGTCTACGTGAGCCAAGACGCCTCGACCCTCGACCTGCGCTTCGCCACCTTCGACGGCAGCGCCTGGGCCCCGCAGACGGTGCTCACCGACGGCGCCAACGGCTTCTACGCCGACGTCGCCGTCTCCGCCGGCAAGGCCTTCGTCTGCTCCGTCGTCGCCGAGCTCGACGCCCGCGGCAAAGAGCGTTCGCGCCTGCGACTCGACATCCAGACCCTTCCGTGAGGATCATTGAGGCCTCCGTTTGAGAGAACCCTGAACGAAGCCGCCCGACCCCAACTGTTCCTGCCGCTGCGCAACCGCGCGGTGTACCGAGAGCAGTCTTTCGACAACGAGCAGGGCGGCTTGTTCGTCCCCGGCGACGTCGACGTCGCCCTCGGCGAAGTCGTCGTCTTAGAGATCTCGTTTCTCGAAGAGCAGGTGCGCTTTCGCATCCGCGCGCAGGTGAAGTGGAAGCGCACGGCCAGCTCGCGCCGCGCCCTCGCCGGCACCGGCCTCGCGTTCTTGCCGAGCGAGGCGCAGACGCGCGAGCAGCTCGAGGCCTTCGTCGATGGCAACGCCGTCGACCACACCGAGCGCGACACGCGACGCTACGCCTTGCACCTCGAGATCAAGGTCGACGGCGACGGCATCCAGAAGGGCACCCGCACCACCGACGACCTGTCCGTCGGCGGCTGCTTCTTGCTGTGGGAGGGCGAGCCCCCGCCCGTCGGCACGACGCTCAAGCTCAAGCTCAGCCAGCCCGGCGCCTTCTTCTCGTGGATCACGCTGCCCGCCGTCGTCTGCTGGCACCGCCGCAGCGAGCACCCCGGACCCGAGACGCGCGACGGCTGCGGCGTGCAGTTTCAGTTCGGCAGCGACCGCGACAAGCGGCGCACAGAGAAGCTCTTGCACGTGCTCAAAGAGCGCCTCGTGCGTGAGCTTCGTGTGACGACGCCGAAACAGGGCGCGCCGCCTGCGTCGTCGTTGGCGCCAGCGACGAATCCGACGTCGAGGCCACCGGCGCGAGCGGCCACTCCGTCGATGCTGCCGCGAAAGTAGGAGCGCGCGGTGGATTGCGGGTAGCGTGCTCTCCTCTTTGGTTGGGAGATCACGCGATGGGCAAGTCCGAGAAACAGTCGAAGGTTGAAAAGGCGAAGAAGAAGGCGAAAGAGGCGAAGCCGGCGAAAGAGCTGCCGCCGAGAGCGTCCCCGCCGAAGAACGTGAAGCATGAAGGTCCCTTCACGCTGGCCATCGACATCGGCGGCACCGGCTTGAAAGCCTCGGTGCTCGACAAAAAGGGCGTGATGACGACAGAGCGGGTGCGCATCGACACGCCGCAGCCTTGCAGCCCCAAGCTCTTGATCGACGGACTCGCCGGCCTCGGCAAACAGCTCACCGACCTCGGTCAGCGCTGGGACCGCATCTCTGTCGGCTTCCCCGGCCTCATCCGCCACGGCGTCATCATCACCGCGCCCAACCTCGGCACCGAAGCCTTCGCCGGCTTCGACCTCAAGAGCGCGCTCGAGAAGAAGCTCGGCGCGCTGGTCAGAGCCGTGAACGACGCTGATATGCAGGGCCTGGCCGCCATCTCCGGCAAGGGCGTCGAGATGGTGTGCACGCTCGGCACCGGCTTCGGCACCGCGCTCTTTCAAGACGGCCGCCTGCAGACGCACCTCGAAATCGCGCATCTGCCGTTTCGCAAAGACGAGACCTACGACCAGCAGCTCGGCGACCGCGCGAAGACCGCGGTCGGCACCAAGAAGTGGCTGAAGCGCGTCGAAGAAGCCGTCGCCAACATGTTCACGCTCACTTGCTACGACCACCTCTACATCGGCGGCGGCAACGCCAAGAAGCTCGACCCCAAAGCGCTGCCGAAGAACATCTCTCTCGTCGACAACAGCGCCGGCATCCTCGGCGGCATCCGCCTGTGGGACGACCGCCTCGAAGACGTCTGAGTCACAGTTTGCCAACCATTGAAGACACGGGCGGGTCGAACCGTCTGACCCCAAGCCTCGGATTCGCGCAGGAGCTTTCCATGATTCGCACGCTGTTGCTCTCGACCACGTTCTCGCTCGCCGCCTTGGCGGCCGACCCGGCTCCTCCGACGACGACGCCGCCCGCGCCGCCGACGACGACGACCACGACCGAGGCGCCGCCGCCGGCCGCAGCGGTGAAGCGCACGTTCGCCATCGACAAGGCGAAGTCGTCGATCGTGATTCAGGTCTTTAAAGACGGCGCCGCCGCCGCCCTCGCCCACGACCACGTCGTCGACGTCAAAGACTTCGCCGGCAGCATCGTCACCGACGGCGACGCCGCCACCGCCAGCGTCGACGTCACCGCGCAGACGGCCTCGTTCACCAACGACGACGCCAAGCTGCGCAAGAAGTTCGGCCTCGACTCCGAGATCTCCGAGAAAGACCGCAAGGCCGTCGAAGAGAACATGAAGTCGAAAGATCAGCTCGACACCGCCGGCTTCCCCACCGTGAAGTTCGTGTCGACGTCGGTGAAGAAGGGCGCCGACGGCAAGCTCACGCTCGCCGGCAAGCTCACGCTGCACGGCGTCACCAAAGACGTCACCATGCCCCTCGACGCCAAAGTCACCGGCGACGACGTCGACGGCAGCGCCAGCTTCCGCCTGAAGACCAGCGACTACGGCATCAAGCCCTACTCGGCGCTGCTCGGCGCTGTGAAGAACAAAGACGAGATCGTCCTGCACCTCCACCTCGTGGGCCATGCGAAATAATTCCTTCGTCGTCGCCTTCGTCGCTGCCGTCTGCGCCTCCTGCGGCACCGCCGAGCAGAAGCCCGACCCGCCGATCGTGACGTCCGTCGTCGTCGCCACGCCGGCGAATGCAGCGCCGTCGACGTCGGGTCCGAAGTCGCTCTACGAACGCCTCGGCGGCAAGGGCGCCATCGAGGCCGTCGTCGACCAATTCATCGCCAACGTCGCCGCCGACGACCGCATCAACCACCGCTTCGTCTACGCCGACTTCGCGCGGCTGCGCGGCCACCTCGTCGATCAGGTGTGCGCCGCGACGGGTGGTCCGTGCACGTACAAGGGCGGCGACATGAAGTCGGTGCACAAGGGTCAGCGCATCGACGAGGCCTCGTTCACGGCGCTCGTCGAAGACCTCATCGCCGCGCTCGACCACTTCAAGGTGCCGGCGCAAGAGAAGGGCGAGCTCATCGGCGCCCTCGCCGCCATGCACAACGACATCGTCGAGGTCGCGCCGTGAGAAAGAAGAATTGGCCGTGACGACCGAGCGCTGGGACTCGTCCTTGCCGCAGCCGCGCCCCGTCGACCTCGACAAGCCGTCGACTGCGCCGGTGCCGACGACGACGCAGCCGGGTGAGGCGGCGACGTTGCGCGAGACGCCGGCGCACACGCAGTCCTTCGCCGACACGCAAGGCTTCTCGCAGAAGCCGATGCCCGCCCCATCGCCGTCGATGGAGTCGCCGTCGAAGGTGGTGGCGCCGTTTGAAGAAGCGGCGCTGCGCATGGGGCAGGCGACGACGAACGCCGCCGGCGCAGGCACCCCCAACGACGGCAATCGCTATCTCGCCCACTTTCGCGTCGACAAACGCCTCGCCGCCGGCGGCATGGGCGAGGTCTATCTCGGCTTCGATACGTCGTTGCAGCGGCCGGTCGCGATCAAGACGATTCGCCCCGAGCTCGCGGCCGACCAGGGATTTCTCGCGCGCTTTCTGCGCGAGGCGACGGCGCAGGCCAACGTCGTCCATCCGAGCGTGGTGCAGGTCTATTACGTCGGCCTCGATCGAAACGCCGGACCGAGCGGCACCTGGTTCCTCGCCATGCAGGTCGTCGATGGGGGCAGCCTCTACGACCTCTTCAAAGACAAAAAGAAGCTCAGCTGGCAGCAGGCCGCCGAGCACATGACCGGACTCGTCGAAGGCCTCGTCGTCGCCGAAGAACGCGGCATCGTTCACCGAGACATCAAGCCCGCCAACATCCTCATCGACCGCCGTGGCAAGGCGCTGCTCGCCGACTTCGGCCTCGCCGTCGCCGCCGGCGCCAAAGAGCTGCCGACGACGTCGTCGACGACGCCCACGCCGGCGTTTGCGTCGTCTCAGACGGCTTCTGATGTTCACGGGTCGCAGCTGCAGCTGATGGCACTCACGCAGATCGGCGTCGTCATGGGCACGCCCGAATACGTGGCCCCCGAGCAGCTCAAGATCGGCGCCGTCGACGTCAGAGCCGACATCTACGCCCTGGGCGCCACCTTCTTTCACCTGCTCACGGGCGCGCCGGTCGCCGACGTGCGCACGCTGCCCGAGGTCATCGCGCTCTACGAAAAGGGACACCGCGCCAGGCCACTGCGCACGCTGCGTCCCGACATCCCCAAGGCCTTCGCCGACGTCGTCGACCGCTGCTTGAACGTCGCGAAAGAGCAGCGGCCGTCGTCGATGCGCGAGCTCTTGGCGCAGCTGCGCCGCGCGTCGCCGCAGCCCACGGTGCCGGCGCCGCCGATCTTGCGCGTGCTCGTGTGGGCCGCCGACGTCGCCCCCTTCGTCGTCGCCAGCGCCGCCACCTACGTCATGGCGCCGTGGGCGGGGCCAGCGCTCTTCTTTCTCGCCGGCATGATCGGCCTCATCGTCGTCGGCAGCAGCCCCGGCATCTGGCTGTTGCGCCTGCGCCTGCGCACCGTCGACGACGGCGACGTCAGCATCGGCCGCGGCTTTGTGCGCTTCGTCTTGCAACACGGCTGGTACGTGCCACTGACGATCGGCTTCTCCGCCCTCTACGCCTCCTCCGACCTCGTCTACGCCTTCGTCTTCGGCGCCGTCTGGTTCGCCGCCTCGGTCGTCGGATCCGCCGGCGCCTTCTTCGGCTTGAAGCAGACGCTGCACGACAAACTCACCGGTACGCGCGTCCTCGTCGACGTCAGGTAGTCCAAACATGCTCGCTCTCGTCGTCGTCAGTGCTCTCGTCGCGGCCCCCACGCCGTTCTCTTTGACGTCGGGCGAGGTCACCTTCGAGATCGAGGCGCCCCTCGACACCATCAAGGGGGTGTCGCGTGCCGTCAGCGGCAGCATCACCCTCGACCCCGACAACTGGACGGCGGCGCCGCAGGCCAAGGTCGTCATCAACCTCGACAGCTTCAAGACTGGCATCGACCTGCGCGACGAAGACCTGCGCGATCAGTTCTTCGAGGTCGAAAAGTTTCGCGCGGCGACGCTGACGGTGCAGGCGCTCGAGCGCCCGTCGGTGATGCGCCTCGAGAAGGGCGTCACCGCCGAAGCGTTCGCCAAGGCCACGCTCAGCCTGCACGGCGTCGACAAAGAGATCATCTTCCCCATCAAGGTCGTCTTCGACGATGAAGGCAGCCGCGCCTCTCTGGGCGTCTCCGCGGCCTTCGTGATTCCCCTCGAAGCGTTCGCGATGAAGCGGCCGCAGCGCTTGTTGTTCAAGCTCGGCAAAGACGTGCGCGTCGTCGTCAGAGGGCGGCTGCGCGGACCGCCCCCCGCATCGAATTCCGGGGGCCAGCTCACCGCCGAGCCGGTGGTAGCGACGTTGCCGGTGCCGCCGCCGGTGGTGGCGCGCACGCCGCCGAAGACCGAGAAGCCGCCGGTGCCGCTCTTCGCGTTTGCGGCGACGACGCCCGAGGGCAAGGGCGAGCGCTTCATGGCCGCCGCCAGCTTCGGCGGCGCTCGCAACGCCATGACCTGCCGCACGTCCCACGTCGTCCACGACGAGCGGGCAGGGCAGCTCGATCCTTAGTCGAAGACGGTGCCGCCGTCGTCGTCGTTGTG
>JANNAY010001002.1:0-10526 GCA_031384945.1 Deltaproteobacteria bacterium | reverse complement strand
ATCGATCAGCTTGATCTCGCGGTGCGTGACAGGAAGCGTGCCGTGAATCGGGCAGCGAATGTGGATGTGCTCGTCGCGCATACCTCGTGTCATTCCCCCGACGACGGTAGAGTTCAATCACCTTGAAGGGGCGCATCGCAGCCGGGGTCAGCGCACTCGTCATCTTCGGCGTGGCGGTCTTCTGTTGGCCGCGCGACGAAGTGGTGATTCCCCCGCCGCCCCCCGTCGATCCGCGGCACGACGCCTTTGACGTCGACGCTGGCACCGTCGCCTCAGAGAACCGCTTCGCCGCGGCGATGACCGGACACCGCGGCAAGGTCTACTTCGGCGACGTCGACGCCTTGCGCGCCCGCGGCGTCGTGCGCGTGCTGACCCGCAACAACGCCAGCGGCTACTTTCTCTACCGCGGCGTCGAGCGCGGCTTCGACTACGAGCTCGCCGAGCGCCTCGCCAAAGAGATCGGCGTCCGCCTCGAGATGATCGTGGCACCCACGCGCCGCGACTTGATTCCCTGGCTGCTCGAGGGCCGTGGCGACGTCATCATCGCCGGCCTGTCGACCGAGACCCCGCGCGCCGATCGCGTGCGTTTCTCGCCCGAGTACGAGTCGACGCGCTGGGTCGTCGTCGCCCCGCGCAGAAAGAACGCTGCAAAGATCGAATCCGTCGACGACCTGTCGCAGCTGGCGCTCTTGGTGCGGCCGTCGTCGTCGGCGTTGCCACGGCTGCGCGCGTTGCAGGTGCCCGGCGGCCTGACGCTGGTGGCGGCGATGGAGACGCTCGAGAGCGAAGATCTTCTCGACGAAATCAAAGGCAAAGACGCCACCGCCGCCGTCGTCGAAGAGCGCGTCGCCAAGCTCGAGCTGTTGCACAGAAACGACCTGCAGATCGTCTTCACGCTCGACGGCGACGACAACGCCGGCATCGCCACCCGCAAAGAAGACACAGCCCTCGCTGCCGTCGTCGACGAATTCGTCACGAAGAACCACAAGAGCACCGAGTGGAACTTGCTCTACAAGCGCTACCACGAGAGCAAGAGCGGCACGTCCGCCGCTGTCGACGACAAGCTGCGCGCCGACAAAGACGGGCGCCTCACGCCCTACGACGACATCTTCAAAGCCGCCGCCGCCCGCGTCGACGTCAGGGCCGACAACCTCGGTGACGACGACGTTCCCTTCGATTGGCGCCTGCTGGCCGCCGTCGCGGTGCAAGAGTCGAAGCTCGATCCGCAGGCGCAGAGCTCGTTCGGGGCCCGCGGTTTGATGCAGCTCTTGCCGTCAACGGCCGTCGAGAACGGCTGCGACGACCCCTTCGAGCCTTCGTGCGCCGTGCGCGCCGCGGCCCGCTACCTCGGACGTTTGGCCAAGCAGCAGTCGAAGCCCTTGCCCACCGTTGTCGCGGGCGTCGACGGCGGCTTCGTCTTCGCCGGCGCCGTCGACGACAGCCGCACCGTCGCCTTCAAAGACCGCGTCCGCTTCGCCCTCGCCAGCTACAACGCCGGCGCCGCCCACGTCGACGATGCCCGCGTGCTCGCGGCCCGCGAAGGCCTCGACCCCGACCGTTGGTTTGGTCACGTCGAGCAGGCGATGCTGCTGCTCGAGAAGCCGCGCTACTACACGACGGTGCCGCATGGCTTCGCGCGGGCGTCTGAGACCATCGCGTATGTTTCCGAGATTCAATCGCGCTTCGATGCCTACGTGGCGTTGACGTCGTCACCCTGAGTCGTTGTTCGCTCGATCACTGGCGCTTCGAGAACGTCGTCGCGCGCAATACCCACGGCGTTGACGACTTCAACGTCTTCAACACCGGCGCGATCCCACGACACCCCAGATTGATTCTTCGTCAACGACAAGGAATGCCGGCGCCCTCTCGATCGTCGGAGCCGTGATGCGCGCTTTCTTCCTCTTCTTCGCCGCCTTCGCCGTCCTCTCCAACGCCAACGTCAACGCCGCCCACGCCGCCGTCGATGGACCCAAAGACGAGGTGCTGTTTCAGCAAGACCTCGTGGTGAACCTCAACGGCGAAGACGTCGGCACGATGTCGGCGCTCGACGTCAAGAAGCCCGACGGCAAGAAGCTGCTCGAGCGAAAGACCGACCTGACCCTGCGCCGCGGCGCGCAGTCGGCGGCGCTCAAGACGACGACGACGGCGACGCTGGGCAAGAACAACGAACCGTTGTCGTACCGCTTCGCCAAAGTCGAAGGCGACAGCACCCTCGTCGTCGACGCCGTCATCGTCGACGGCGGCAAGAACCTCAAGCTCACCACCACGGCGCGCGGATCGAGCACCGAGAACATCGTGCCCCTGCCGAAGAACACGACGTTCGCGCTCGCGCTCGAGCACGAGGTGCGCAGCCATCCGGCTGTCGGCACCAGCAAACGCAGCGTGATTCTCGAAGAGATCAACGCCGTCACCGAGCTGACGACCATCACCACGAAGACCGCCAACGGCACGTTCAACGTCAACACCAGCTTCGGCATGGGCGGCGTCAACATCGCCACCGACGAAGAGATCGACGACAAAGGCCGCACCCTTATCTCGCGCACGCCGAGCGTCGCCATCGTCGCCTACCCGTGGGGCAAGCCGCCGAAAGACATCGAAGAGCTCTTGAAGGGCAAAAAGAAGGCCGACCTGCTCGCCGTGTCGACGTGGAAGGTGAAGCGCGTCCCCCTGCCGGCGACCCGCGTCGTCTACCGCGTGACCACGCCCGACGCGCGCGCCTTCAACGTGCCCGAAGACGCGCGGCAGCACGTGCTCGCCCGCACCGACACCACCATCGACATCGAAGTAAGGGCCGGTCCGACGACGACCACGGCGCTGACGGCAGAGCAGAAGAAGCGGGCGCTGTCGGCCACGCCCTACGAAGCGGTCGGCGACGCCCGCATCATCAAAGCCGCCAAAGACGCCGTCGGCGACGCCAAAGACGACGACGCCAAGGTGAAGCGCCTGGCTGACTTCGTCTTCAGGCACGTCGAGAAGAAGGGCCTCGATCGCGGCTATGCGCCGGCCATCGCCACCCTCGAGAGCAAGAGCGGTGATTGCACCGAGCACAGCGTCTTGATGTCGGCGCTCTTGCGCGCGCAGGGCATTCCCACCCGCATCGTCGACGGCGTCATCGTCGACGGCGGCAACGCCGGCTACCACGAGTGGGTCGAGGTCAACCTCGGCAAGGGCTTCGTCGCCGTCGATCCGACCTTCGATGCGTGGCCCGCCGGTCCCGAGCGCTTGAAGCTCGCCGAGGGCAGCACCCTGCCCGACGAGCACCTCGGTCTCTCGTTGGCCGCCGCCCGCCTGTTGAAGTCCGGCGTGAAGCTCGAGGTCCTCTCGGCCGAGTGATCGGCCGCGTGATCCGCCGCGTGATCCGCTGAGTGACCTCGTCGTCTGGACCGTTCGAGGCGGGTGCGTAACCTTCGTGGGGCCGTGTCCCGTCGTCGTCTCCGCCGCATTGGTGCCCTGCTCGCCGCCCTGGCGGTGCACGCGGTGCTGTTCGTTGTCGTCAAGACCAGCGACACGCGGCAGCTGTTTCTTCCCAAAGAGCGCGTCGCCATCGACGTGGTGCCGCTGCCGCCGACGACGATGCCGACGCCGGTGCCGACGACAGAGCCGCCGCCTGAGCCGCCGAAGCCGCCGAAGCCGCCAGCGAAGACGCCGGCGCCCACGACAGACGAATCGCCTGCCCCATCCGATCCTGCGCCGACGCCTGCCCCGACGACGACCACGCCGCCGACGCCGACGACGCCGACTGCGCCACCAACGGTGGAGACGCCGGCACCGACGACAACGCCCGAGTCGGTGATGCGGCTGCCCGTCGGCCCATCGACGATGGACACCGTGCTCGGCACCGGTGGCCCGCTGGGGCCGCGCCGGTCGTCGTTGGAGCAGGCGCTCGACTTTCACGTCGATGGACCGATGACCGATTCGCAAGCGGCGGCGCGGGCAGCGACGCGGGCGCTGCAGCAAGACCTCGCCGACGACGCCGTCACCGCCGGCCTCGCCGACGACTACTTCCGCACGCTGCGCGGGCACGTCGAGACGGGGTGGCTGCCGGCGATGGCGCAGCTCAACGACGGGGGCGCGAGCACGACGCAGCTCGGCATGATGCGCGGCCTCGTCGAAGACACCGCCGCCTGGGGCGAGATGTGGACCGCGTACATGGACATGGCCAAGCAGTACGCGAACGGCGTGCAGCCGAAGCTCGAGACCGCGCGGCGCGAGCGGCTGCGCGAGTTGATGCGCTCGCGCAAAGGCGCGTTTCGCGTCCACGCGATCAGCGAGGTGAAGCTGACGCAGGGCCCTGATGGCGCGGTGCTGCTGCTCGAGCTGCCGCTGGGCAGCGGACACCCCGGCATCGATGACGGCGTGCGCACGGCCATCGAGAACGCCGTCAAAGCGATGGCCGAGACACCGTCGCAGCGCATGAGCCACGGGCGGTCGTTCTCGTCGTGGTGGCGGCTGCGGGCGACGTGGACCATGGTGCCGCCGACGGCGTTCTTCAGCGGGGCCGGCTTCGACATCACGCCGAAGGGGTTCACCATCGACGTGCCCTTCGACATCAAGCTCACCACCAACGTGATGCTGCTGCGCACCGACGCGCGCACCAGCCTCGAAGGCGACGCGCCCGCCACCGACTAAGCGTGACGACGTGCGTCATCGCCGAAGCATCGGACGATCGTCCGATGGAGGTGTCGTCTCCCCCGTTTGACGTGCGAGTCAACGCGATGGACACCGGATGTACTTCACCAGAGGTGCACCTCATGCGTTCGTCGTCGCCGCGTTTGTCTTCGCTGAGGTTGGGTGTCGTTGTCGCCGCCGTGGCGTCCCTCGCCAACTGCAACTGCGGCGAGGTGCTCGGGCAGATTCCCGTGCCCGAGATCGGCATCCTCAACGAGGCCAGCGAGGTCCACAAAGACGCCGACCCGTGGATGGTCATCGACTTCGGCGACGCCGACACCGGCCAGACGGCGCTGAAGAACCTGAAGGTGAAGAACATCGGCGGCGGCACGCTTCACATCTCGCAGGTGTGTCTCGTCAACGCCCCCGACGAAGCCACCGCCGTCAGGGCCGACGTTGCCTGCCTCGGCGCCGCCGCCTCGCCCTTCGTCTTTCCCGTCATCATCGGCACCGAGCTGAAGGCTGGCGCCACCGTCGACCTGCCCGTCACGTTCAAGCCCGTCGCTGGCGGCCCGGCCAGCGTGTTTCTGCGCATCGGCTCTGACTCTGAGAAAGAGCCGCTGGCCGCCGTGCAGCTCACCGGACGCGGCACCGCCGGCACGCTGTGCGCCGATCCCGGCACCCTCGACTTCGGCGACGTCGTCGTCGGCGAGTCACGCACCCTGCCCGTCACCATCAGCAACTGCGGCGTCAAGCCCGTCACCATCGACGAAGCCTCTGTCACCCCCAACCCCGACACCGCCTTTGTCGCCCTCAAAGACGGCGCCGCCCTCGCCGGCCCCATCGCACCCCTCGACGGCGAGGCCTCATTTGTCGTCGACGTCACCTTCACGCCGACGCAGGTCGGGCCGTACCGCGACGCCCGCAGTGGCGCGATCACCCTCAACACCGCCGCGCCCTTCGCCGCGCTTTACGTCGTGCCCCTGCTCGGCAACGGCATCGATCGCCCCGCCTGCCGCGTGAACGTCGTGCCGCAGACGATCAACTACGGCGGCGTCGCCGCCAACACGACGCAGACGCGTCAGCTCATCGTGCAGTCCGTCGGACAGTGCGCGTGTCAGGTCACCGGCTTCACCGGGCCGACGGCGACGGCGCCGACGCTCGACGGGCTCTTCACGGCCACGGCGCCGTCCCTGCCCGTCGTTCTCAAGGGCACCACCGGTTGCGACGCCGACCCCGCCGGCGCCGCCGCTGCGCCGTCGGTGCTCACCGTCGACATCGCCTACACCGCCCCCGATCGCCAAGACCCGATCGTCGACCGCGCCACCGTCGAAGTCACCACCGACGCCTTTGTCGAACCCGTCCGCGTCGTCGCCCTCGAAGCCAACGGCGGCGGCGCGCCGTTCTGCCAGCTCGACATCACGCCCCACGCACCCACCGGCGGCTTCAGCTCGCTCGGCGCCCAGGGCCGCGTCGGGCTCGTCGAATTCGGCCGCACGTCGATTCACATCGCCAAGCGCCAGCCCGTCGTCGTCACCAACATCGGCAACAGCCGCTGCAACGTCACCGACATCGTCTACGAAAAAGAAGCCAACACCCTCGCCAACGAATTCAGCTTCGAAGACGACGCGGGCAACAACGGCGTCAACGGGGCCGCCTTCTTTCTCGAGCCGGGCCAGGCCAAGACCTTCTTCGCGATCTTCGCGCCGACGCACACCGTGCAAGCTGACCCCAACAACCCGCTCGACCTCTTCTCGTTCGGCTCGTACTCGGGCTCGCTCGGCGACACCGCGTTTTCTTGCGGCTTGTTCGGCGACACCAACAGCCGCTGCAACGGCGTCGCCTTCATCACCGACGACGTCACCACCCTGCAGCCGCCCGACGACGACGCGACCGGACGCTTCTCGATCGGCTTCTCGGGCACGCCCGTCGAGCCCAGCGTCGACGTGATTCCGCCCGAGCTCGACTTCGGTCTCGTCACCCTCGACTGCGGCTCACCCGAGCGCCGCACCACCATCTACAACACCGGATCGCTCGACCTCGTCATCGGCCAGCCTGTCGTCGACCCGGCGTCGACCCCCGTGGTCTTTCAGGTGACGGCCACGTCGAACCCCGGCGACAGCCCCAACGACGCCACCAGCGGCTGGCCCTACACGATCCAGCCGGGTGACTCGCTGTCGATCGCGGTGCGCTACTTCGCGCGCCAGCTGGGCACGCAAACCGCGCTGCTCGTCGTGCCGACCCTCGAAGACGACAACGGCAACCTCGTCGATGGACCGCCCGTGACGGTTCCGCTGCTCGGCGAAGGCACGCTCGAGCGCGAAC
Source organism: Deltaproteobacteria bacterium (assembly GCA_031384945.1). Taxonomy (GTDB): domain Bacteria; phylum Myxococcota; class UBA727; order UBA727; family VGSZ01; genus VGSZ01. The sequence continues at coordinate 3,593 of JANNAY010001002.1, read as the reverse complement.
AGACCGACATCTTCGACCAGGCGAGCGAGCCCACCGTCGACGTCTTGTTCGTCATCGACGACTCGGCCTCGATGGAAGACAACGTCGACCAGCTCGCCGACAACTTTCCGCAGTTCTTCACCGCGTCGGGCGTGAGCAACGCCAACTTTCACCTCGCGGTGACGACGACGCTGAACGTGCAAGAGCCCTGCACCGACATCAGCGGCAACTGCCCCGACGACGACCTGTCGGGCTATTCGTCGTCGTGCACGGGCAGCGATCGCATCTTGACCAGCGCCAACGCCAACGCCGACGACCAGTTTCAATGCAACGCCCGCGTCTACGACCCCGGCAACGTCAAGCCGTCGCGCACGCAGTCGTCGGTCGAGGGCGGCTTGCGCGCCGCGTACAACTTTCTCTCGCCGCCCAACATCACAGATGCCGCCATCAACGGCGGCTTCATGCGCGACGAAGCGAAGCTGCACGTCATCATCGTCTCTGACGAGGTCGACAGCAGCCGCGGACCGACCGACCTCTACATCGACTTCTTTCAGAACTTGAAGGGCTTCAGAAACAGCTCGCTGGTCGCCGTCAGCGCCATCGCCAAAGAGGCCGGCGAGACCTGCGGCGGCAACGACGGCGACACCGGCAACGGCCGCTACAAAGAGGTCGTCGACGCCATGAACGGCCGCTTTCAGAGCATCTGCGCGCAAGACTGGTCGGGCACGATGTCGTCGCTCGGCCTCGACTCGCTGGGCTTGCAGGTTGAGTTCTTTCTGACGCGCGCGGCCACCGAGTCGACGTTGTCGGTGTGCGTGCGCAACGGCTCGACGACAGCGGCATGCACGCCGCAGACGCAGGTGCAGGCGGCCGGTCCGACTGGCTACTTCTATGACGACACCAACAACTCGATCGTCTTCAACTCGGGCTCGGTGCCCCCGCGCGGCAGCCGCATCGAAGTCAACTACGAGACCTTCTGCTTCGGCCCCTGATCGGAGCGGGATCTCTGTGTCGACGACGACGATGACGGGCCCCTGGGCTATGAGACGCGCGTGACCACACGCGATCCGCCTCCTCGCGCCCCTGCCACCGCGCCGGCCCATGCGGCGCCGGCCCATGCGGCGCCGGCGCAGGAGTCGACGGCTTTGATGGAGCGTCCGATGTTCTCGGACAACGAGCTCGGCAACGACCTTGGCGGCGGCGGCGACGACGACAAAGACGTCTTCAGCGACGACGAATTGCCGAATCTGCCCGAGTTCGCGAACGTCGGCCACGGCCGCGACGACGACGAGCTCACCGATCCGACGCGTGGCCGCGCCGTGTTGCCGCCGCTTTCGAAGAACCACGCCGACGGCGAAGCCCCCACCGGACGCTTCGCCCTCGACGGCCTCGACGACCTCGACGACCTCAACCTGCCGTCGGCCCATGTCTCTGAGCTCGACGTCTCTGACCTCGACGGCGACGTGCAAGAGCCTGGCGCGCCCACGGCGATCATGCAGCTGCCGCCCGAGATGATGGGCCACGTCGAGCAGGCCAACACCGACAGCGGCCCGCACTCCGCCTTTGAAGTGCGCCGGTGGAGCGCGGGGGGGGCACGCGGCACTGCCGACCCGCGGCGTGACGTCCCCGTGCCGGGCGCGCCGCCGCCCTCGCTCGAGTCGCCGGCGCTGGGCGTGCCGTCGTCGACGCTGCCGTCGTTGTCGCTCGATGCCATCCGCGCTGCCGCCGAGGGGCTGCACGACGTCGCTGCGCCCGCTCACGCGTCAGCCCACGCGCCGCAGTTCATGCCGCTGCCGCCGGTGCCGCACACGTCGCCGATGGGCCAGCAGATGTCGCAAACGACGTCGCTGCACGCCGACGACGTCTCGCGCGCGGCCCCGCCCGGTGCGCTGCGGGCGCTGGTCGAAGAGGCGCTCAGCGCTGTGACCGGCGCACAAACCGCAGTCGGGGGCGACGACGCCGTCGTCGAGCGCCAGCTGTCGCGGGCGGTGCAGGCGCTCTCGCGCTTGCTCGAGCACGTCGACTGACACCGAACTGACGAACCGGTCGGCGAGTCGGTAGAGTCGTCGTCGTGCTCGCCAATTTCACTCTCGGCCAGATCGTCCTCGCCGTCTTCGGCGTCGGCTTTCTCATCGCGTTTCACGAGCTCGGCCACTACGCCGTCGCGCGGCTGTGCGGCATGCGCGTGCGCAGCTACTCGATCGGCCTCGGCCCGCAGCTGTGGAAGCTGGGGTTCGTCAAGAACGGCATCCGCTACCAGATCGGCAAGATCCCCTTCGGTGGCGCCGTCGAGATCGCCGGCATGTCGTCGTTCGACGAGGCCGCGAAAGACGATCCGCGCGCCTACTTGAACCGTCCGCGTTGGCAGCGCTGGCTGGTGCTCTTCGCCGGCCCCGCCTTCAACTACATCGCCGCTGTCTTCTTCTTCTTCCTCTACTTCGCCGGCTGGCCGTCGCCGACAGACCAGACCGTCGTCGAGATGGTGCGCGTGCACGAAGGGCCCGCCAAAGCCGCCGGCATCAAAGACGGCGAATTCGTCGTCGGCACCGACGCCGAATTCAGAGGCGCCATCGTCGGCAGCGAAGGCAAACCCGTCACCTTCACAGTCTTGAACGTCGAGCACGGCGTCGTCTCGCGCGAAGTCACCGTCGTGCCCGTCGTCGTCGACGGCGGCTACCGCCTCGGCGTCGAGCCGGCGGCGCGCCACCCGTCGACGGGCGTGCTCATGGGCGTCGGCGGCGCCTGCTTGAACGCGCTCAACGAGAGCGCACAGCTGTTGTTTGCGCTCAAGGCGCTGGTGTTTCGCGAAGGCGGCGTCGAGGTCGGCGGTCCTCTCGCCATCGTCGCCGGCATGAAAGACAGCATCGAGCGCGGCGCCCAACACTTCGTGAAATTTCTGGCGTCGGCGTCGGTGTCGCTCGGCTTGTTCAACCTGCTGCCCGTGCCCGCGCTCGACGGCATCAAGATGTTGTTTCTCACCGTCGAGGGCATCTTTCGCCGCAACATCAAGCCCCGCTGGCAAGACACCGTGAACGGCGTCGGACTCCTCGCCATTCTCGCGATGGTGGGCCTGCTCACCATCAAAGACGGTGTGCGCATCTTCACGAAAAAGTCCGCTGAAGCGACGACGACGACGCCAACGACAGAGCCGGCGCCGTCGGCAGAGCAAGCTGCTCAGCCCTGATTGACCGGCCCGATCGCGGGCATAGCGTTGGGCTGCTTTTCTCGCCGGTTTCAGAGGGTGGTTGCCATGCGCGTTGTCGGCGTCTGCGTCGTCGTCGGATCTTTCGTCTTCGCCGCTGGCTGCCCGGGGCCTGGCGAGAAGCCCGTGCCGTCAGAGCCGGTGGTGTTCGGCACCACCGAAGGTTTGCCCGCCTGCGACGACGCGACCGTCGCCGCGCACCCCGAAGCGCGCTGCTTCACCTCGCGCGCCGTCGCTGGCGTGTCGATGGGCGGCGGCACCGCCGGCCGCATCGGCTTTCGCCATCCCGAGCTGTGGGACGTCGTCGGCATCATGGGCACGCCCTTCGCCGACAATGAGTTCTTCTTTCAAATGTTGAAAGACAACCACATGGGGGGCTTCTGCTCGCTCGACGTGCTCGAGCAGGCGATGG
>JANNAY010000993.1:0-8004 GCA_031384945.1 Deltaproteobacteria bacterium | reverse complement strand
GTGGCGGCGACGGGGGCGCCGGCGTCTTCGTCGGCGCCGACGAAGCGGGCTTCGATCTTCACGGCTTTGTGGGGCGCGTCACCCTTGTGGTGCACGACGCCGCCGATGACGACGACGTCGAAGCCGTCGGCGTGGCGGCGGGTCACGTGCAGCTGCTCGACGGCGAGGGGCGTCGACTCTTCAGGACGCGACAGCGCGCCGACGACGTCAAAGGCCAGCAGCTTGTCGACGTCGCCACCGCGTCCGAGCACCACGGCGACCAACAAGAACAACACGAAGAGCACCGCCTGCACGGCGATGGCAGCGACGCGCAGCGCCGGGGCCAACGACGAATTCGACGACGACGACGGCGCGGGCGTCGGCTTCTTCTGCGGCGCCGGCGTCGGCCGCTCATCGATCAGCGCTGGCACCGCCATCGGCGCCGGCGACGACGCCTGCGGCGGCGGCGGCGGCGTGCCGAAGAGGGCGGCGCGGCTTTGCTCGAGGTCGCTTCGCGCGTCGCCGGTGTCTTCACCGAGCGAGATGCCCGAGAAGGGGTCGTCGCCGTCGTCGTTGGGCGGCGGCGGCACGCTCGACGGCGTCGGCGCGGGCGTGCCGCTGCGGTTGGCGCCGAGGCCAGCAAAGGGGTCTGAGCTGGGCTGGGCACCGAAGCCCAGGTCGGCGAGCGCCGGCGCGCCGGCGTTCGTGGCGAGGGCCGCGAACGGATCGACGCTCATCGCCTGCGTCGGCGCCGACGGCGACAGATCACCGAACGGGCGCGGCGACGGGCTGGGCGACGAGAACGGATCCGGCGCCGACGACGGCGACGGCCCCAGCGCGGAGAAGGGGTCAGCGTTGCCGCCGGCCACCGTCGCCTGGGCCAGAAACGGATCGGCCTTTGCCGGCGACGGCCCGCCGAAGGGATCGGCGCTGGGGTTTGGTCCGCTGCCGCCGAGCATCGCAAAGGGATCGGGCGGCGGCGGCGGTTTGCCGAGGGCCGCAAACGGATCCGACGACGACGAAGAAGACGACGACGACGAAGCGAACGGATCGATCGCTGCTTTGGTGGGGATGTTGGCGAAGGGGTCAGCAGCGGCCGGCGCCCCCATCGACGGCGTTGGCGACGGCGTTGGCGGCGTCGACGGCTTCGGCGCGCTGAGGTTGCCGAAGGGGTCGACGGCACCCATGCCGAGCAGCGTGCCCTTTGAGGACGCGCGCGGCGCGAAGGGATCGACGCCGGGCTTTGACGCCGTGCGCGGCGCGAAGGGATCGACGCCCGGCGCTGACGCCGTGCGCGGCGAGGCAAACGACGGCGCGGGCTTTGGGGGCGAGAGGCCGGCGAACGGATCGGCCGCCGCGGGCGTCGGCGCACGGAAGAGCCCAGGGATGCCCGGCTGCGACGACGACAACGGCAACGGCGGCGACGACAGCCCAGGCACCGGCGTGACGGTGCCCTCGGCGCCGGCAGAGAAGACGTGGTTGCACTTGCTGCAGCGCATCCGCACGGGACCCGCCGCGAGCTTGTCGTCGGGAACCTTGAAGCGGGTCGAACACTGTTCGCAGGTGATGATCATGACGGCGCACGAAGGGTAGGGTTTGCCGCCGTGACCCGGCAAATCTCTTGACGCCCTGTCTGCTTTGTCTCGATCACAGAGCCAACGACTTCGACGACGACGGGGCCGCGCGTTGACACCCCTTGCCGTTTCGACGCAGCCTGTCTGCGGGCTTTGACCGAACGCGTCATCGCCAAGACACTGTGGGACAGCCGCAAGGACAGTCATGAGCCAGACGCCGACGCCGCAGCGCAGCACCAAGGTCATCAAGCGCTATGCGAACCGCAAGCTCTACGACACCGAGCGCTCTTGTTACGTGACCCTCGAAGAGATCAGCCAGATGATCAAAGAGGGCGAAGACGTTCGCGTCGTCGACAACAAGACGAAAGACGACCTCACGGCCGTCACGCTCGCGCAGATCATCGTCGAAGAAGAGAAGAAAGTTCAGAAGATGCCGCTGAAGCTGCTCCGCAGCATCATTCAGAGCGGCAACGACGCCATCGCCAACCTCGACGTCTCCAAGTACGCGATGAACCTGCGCAACGACGTTGAGCAGCGCGTCTCGGGCTTGTTGAAGCGCGACGGCAAAAAGGCAGACGAGAGCGCCGTCGAAGGCGCCAGCGTCGACGCTGCTGCCGCAGAACCCGCCACCGCCGAAGAAGCCGCCAAAGCCGGCGTCATCCAAGAATTCGTCTCGTCGACGTCAGAGGCCTTTGAGAGCTGGCAGAAGAAGGTCGACGAGCGCATCCAGTCGGCGACGGCGAAGAACCCGAGGCCGACCACCGACGTCGAGGCCCTCAAGAAGCGCGTCGAAGAGCTCGAGGCCAAGATCGCCCAGCTCGAGGCCGCGAAGAAGAAGGCCTGAGCCCCGTCTCTTCGCGCGCCTGCCACGCTCAGGTCACGCGCTGTCGAGCTTCTCGTTCACGGTCTCGAGGCGTTTGCCGAGCTCGGCGACCAGCTCTTCGATCTCGGTGAGGCGGTTTCGCACCTTGTCGACGTCATCGACGGTGGGGATGTTGACCAGACCGAGGACGCCCGAGAGCCCCTTGTCGAGGTTGCGCTTGGCCGAGAGACCGCCGACGACCGCTGATTGCATCGCCGAGACGAAGCCCTCGTTGGCCAGAAGCTGGCGCACGACCTCGCCCATCTTCTCTTCACCGAGAGAGAGAATCGTCTTCACGGCCGTGTCGCTGCTGTCCGACTTCGTCATGCCCGATCGCTTGGCCCATCGCCAAAGCGGGCGCAAGGTGGCGCCATGAGCCCGATCCTCGTGCTGCTGGCCGGCGTCGGCGTCGTCGTCGTCGCCCTCGTCGCCATCGTCGGCTTCCACGTCGTCACCGGCCTGCTGCGGCTGTCGCACAGCGGACCGGCGCCCGGCCTCTGGCGGGCCGCCGCGCGCGAGGTGCTCGCGTTCCTGCGCATCGCTTCGTGGAGCGTGACCGGTGGCGCCCGCCTGCAGCCCGAAGACCTGAAGGGCGACGAGCGCTTCGTCGTCGTCCTCGTCCACGGCGCCATGGCCGACGGATCGTGTACCACGGGCTGGGCCCGCGGGTTGAAGAGGGCCGGCGTCGACGTCCCCGTCACAGCCCCCGACCATGGCGTCGTCGTCCGCGCGCTGTCGATCCACACCGCCCGCGTGCGGGGCTTCGTGCAACGGCTGCGGCTCGCGGCGCCCGACGCAAAGCTCATCTTCGTCGCGCACTCGATGGGCGGGCTGGTGGTGCGCCGGTTGTTGGCCGACGACGACGACGTCAGAGGCGCCACCGTCGGCGTCGTCACCGTCGCCTCACCCCACGCAGGCACCGCCAGCGTGCGCGTCGTGCCCTTCGGCGTGTCGCACCTCGGCGCGGGCTACAGCGGCTGGTCGTCATTGCCGGCGCTGTCGACGTTGGTGAAGGTGTCGTACGCCGTCGGCAGCAACGTCGACGCCATCGTCTACCCGAAGGCGTCGACGCACCCCGACGGATCCGAAGCCGTCAGCTTCGACGACGTCGGCCACGCCGCCTTTCTCGTCGACGACGCCGTCGCCGCCCGCGTCGCTGGCTTCGTCAAGCTCATGATCGACGGCGCTCACCTCGGGCAGGCGACGCAATGACGTCGAGCCGCCAGTCTGTTAGCCCCTGAGCGTGGCGCGCGGCCGGCAGGTTCATTTCATCACGGGCAAGGGCGGGGTCGGCAAATCCCTCGTCGCCGTCGCGCTCGCCCGCCGCTTCGTCGACGAGGGCCACAACACACTGTTGTGTCAGGTCCACGCCCGCGACTCGCACAGCCCGCTGCTCGGCTGCGCGCCGGTGCCCGATGACCTCGTCGAAATCTCGCCCGGCCTCACCGTCGTGAACTTCAATCCGGCGCAGGCGACGCGCGAGTACGCGCTGATGACGCTGAAGCTCGAGGCCCTCTACAAGGCCGTGTTCGAGAACCGGCTGACGAGAACGTTTTTGCGTTTTGTGCCGTCGCTCAACGAGCTGACCATGATGGGCAAGCTCTGGTTTCACTGCGAAGAAAAGCTCGAGCACGGGCTGTTCGCCAGCGACAAGCCGCGCTTCGACAAGGTCGTGATCGACTGTCCGTCGACGGGGCATGCGCTCAAGCTCTTCGCCGTGTCGAAGGTGCTGACAGAAGCCGTGCGCGTCGGTCCGATGGTCGAGAAGACGCGGCAGATGGCGGCCGTGTGGCGCGACCCGGCGCGCACCGCCGTGCACGTCGTCACGCTGCCCGAAGAGCTGCCCGTCAACGAGAGCCTCGAGCTGATCGCGCAGCTCAAGCGCGATGACGTCGCCCACCCCGGCGTCGTCATCGTCAACCAGCTCATGCCCCGCCTGTTCGACAAGCCCGCGCTGCTCGACCTCTTGGCCAACGTCGCCGTCGCCGACGTCGTCGCCGTCGGCCGCCGCCGCGTGCAGCGCGAGGCCCTCGAGACGGCCCAGCGCGATCGCCTGCGCGCGCTCAAGCTGCCGCTCGTCGAGGTGCCGCACCTGCAAGAGAGCCCCCTCGGCCCCGCCCACGTCGCCCGCGTCAGCGAGCTGCTGCGAAGCGTGTCATGACGACGATGACGACGACGACCACCCCAACGACGACGACGACGGATCCGCGGGCGGCGCTGCGTGCGCTGGTCGAGCAGAAGAAGGTGATCGTCTGCGTCGGCTCCGGCGGCGTCGGCAAGACGACAACGGCGGCGACGTTGGGCATCGCCGGTGCGGCGCTCGGTCGTCGCACGTTGGTCATCACCATCGATCCGGCGCGCCGCCTGGCCAACGCGCTGGGCCTCGACACGCTCTCGCACAAGCCACAGCGCGTCGACGAAACGCTGGTCGCGCGGGCGGCAGCGACGACGAAGACGACGACGACGACGGGGCCGCTGCACGCGATGATGCTCGATCTCAAGGCGGGCTGGGACGACATGCTGTTCCGCACCGCGCCGACGCCAGAATCGGCGCAGAAGATTCTCGAGAACCGCTTCTACAAGGTGCTGTCGACCGAGCTACCGGGTGCCCACGAGTTCATCGCCTGCGAGCACCTGCAGCACCTGGCGTCGTCAGGGCAATACGACCTCGTGGTGCTCGACACGCCGCCGACGCAGAACGCCCTCGACTTTCTCGACGCCCCCTCGCGCATCATCGGCGTTTTAGACAACGACGCCTTTCGCTTCTTCGCCGACAAATCACAGTCTCTCGGTCTGCGCTTTCTCGACGGGGCGACCGGACGCGCCCAGAGCATCATCGCCCGTTTCACCGGTGCCGAAATGCTCGAAGAGCTCGGCGATTTCTTGGTGCTGCTCAAAGACCTGTACGACCCGCTCACGCGCCGCACCAAAGACTTCGTCGCCCTGCTCGGCGGCAACGACACCTCGTTCGTCGTCGTCACGGCGCCGCAGCCGACAGTGTTGGCCGAGGCCGCCTTCTTCGCCGAAGAGCTGCGCCGGCGAAAGTTGCCGCTCGCCGCCGCCGTGGTGAACCGCGTGACGTCGACGCCGACCGCCGCGTTGGCGGCGCTGGCGCGCGACGACTGGGACGACGCCGTCAAAGACGCCGTCGACGCCGTCGAAGGTGGCGGCGGCGACAAGCTCGTCGCCGCCCTCGACCTCGCCGTGCAGCAAGAGGCGCGGCTCGCCGAACTCGAGCACAAAGCGCTCATCAACCTCGGCCACGCCCTCGACGAGCTGCCGGTCATTCGCTTGCCGCGCCTGTCAGAGGCCGTGCACGACGCCGCCCGGCTGGTCGAGCTGCTGCCGCACCTCGTCGGCTGATCCTGCGTCCGAAGGCAGCGTGACGCTGGACCCGCTAGACTGGGAACCCGGTCGACGCCGTCGTTGTCGAGGTCTCATGCGCGCGTTTCTGCTGTCGCTTCTTCCGCTCGCCCCGCTGGCTGTGTCGTGCGCCACGACCACACCACCGCCGCAGATCGTGAACGCCGAAGAGCTCAAGGTCGTCGCCGAGCCTGTGGGCCCTGACGGCCTCGAGAGCTACGACGCGCGCACGCTGTTCTTGCGCGGGCTCGACCTGCTCGACGGCGAGGCCTGGGGCGACGCCGCCGACTACTTCGAACGGCTCGTGCGCGAGTTTCCAGCCGACGAGCACGTGGTGCTCGCGCACTACAACCGCGGCGTCGCGTACATCCATCTGCAGCGCGGCGACGAAGCGGTCGCCGCCTTTGACGCCTACCTCTTGGCGCTCGGCCCGGCACCCAGCGCCCGCGACGTGCTCGACGGACGCTTCAAGCGCGGCCAGGCCCTCGCGGTCGCAAAGAGATACACCGACGTTGTCACCGTCTTTGATGAGATGCTGGGTGAAGAGCTGTCGCCCGACGACAGAGTCGAAGCCCTCGTCGATGCCGGCGTCGGCCACTACATGCTGGGTCTCGAAAAGGGCGGCGAAGAGATGCACCGCCCCACGGCAGAGTATCGCTTTCTCGAGGCCCGCCGCATCGTGCGCAAAGAGACCGAGAAGCGCCGCATGGATCACATGCAGTTCTTTCAGGCGCAGGCCTCTTTTTATCTGGCCGAGCTGGCGCACCTTGAGTTTTCAGAGTTTCATTTGAAATGGCCAACTGAGAAGGATGTTCTGAAGCAGACGGCCAAGCTCACGGCCGCGGGCGGCACCGGCGACGATGCCAACAAGGCGCTCGGCGACCTGCTGGGCTCGCAGCTCGAAGAGAAGTGCCAGCGCTTGTTGCGCGCGCAGTACCAGTACCTGCGCGCGATTCGCGAAGGACACGCCGGATGGGCCTCGGCCTCTGGCTACAACGTCGGCCACATGTACGAAGAGATGCACGAAGAGATGGTCGCCCTGCCCGCGCCCAACGATCTCACCGTCGAGCAGAAAGAGCTCTACGTGCAGATGGTGCGCAAGAAGGTGCTCATCCTTCTCGAGAAGGCCGAGAAGACCTACTCGCAGACCGCCGACATGGTGACGCGCACGGGCTCTGATGGCGAGTGGGGCGACAAGACGCGCAAGTCGCTCGAGAATGTGCGCCGTCGCTTGCTCGAAGAGTCCGCCGCCGTCGCTGACGTCGACAGCGCGCCCTCCGTTCCGCTCGCCGACACCGGCAAGGGCAAGGGCAAGACGTGAGCGGCCTGTGGTTGTGAAGGGCCGGGTCCTCGGCATCGATCTCGGTTTGCAGCGCACCGGGCTCGCGCTCTCTGACGAGATCGGCCTGACCACGCGCGGGTTGCCCAACCTCACGCCGCGCTCGCGCAAAGAAGACGTCGACTTCCTCGTCGGCGTCGTCGTCGCAGAGGGCGTCGTCGATGTCGTCATCGGCCTGCCGTTGATGCCGTCGGGCGATGAGTCAGCGATGTCGAAGCGGGCGCGCGGCTTCGCGGCCGCCCTCGAGGCCGCGCTGCGCCAGAACAACAACAGCGCTGGCGTGCACCTCGTCGACGAGCGCGGCACGTCAAAGGCGGCTTCGCAGCGGCTGGTCGAGAGCGATGTGAAAAAGTCGCGGCGCAAAGAGCTGCTCGACGCCGAAGCCGCCCGCCTCTTGATCGAAGACTTTCTCGCGCGTCCTGTCGCTCGCTGACTATTCGGCGACGGCGACGGCGTCGGTGCGGGCGAAGCTCCACACGACTGCGGGTTCGGCGACGACGAGCACGGAGCCGACGGCGAGGCCGCCGAGGATGACGACGCCGGCTGCGTCGCTGCCCCCGCCGTTGTTGCTGCCGATGACGGCGAGGCCGGCGACGTAGCCGCCGACGACGGCAGCGAGGGCGGCGCCGAAGACGACGTAGCCAGCGATGACGCCGTCGGTCCAGCGGGGGTACGCGTTGCCGACGAGCTCTTCGCCGCCAGAGTTGTGCAACAGCCCCTGCACGACGGGCAAGAGCAAGAAGCCGCCGGGCAAGAAGCCGCCGATGAGCAGCAGTCCGTAGTCGAGCAACAGCAGCAGGCCGTCGTCGTGCGGCGTCGTCGTCGTCGCCGGAGTCGTCGTCGCCGGAGTCGTCGTCGCCGGAGTCGTCGTCGCCGGAGTCGTTGTC
>JANNAY010000974.1:0-4901 GCA_031384945.1 Deltaproteobacteria bacterium | reverse complement strand
ATGGCGGCGAACCTACTGTAAAGTCGGGCTGTGAGCGATGGCGCCTCCAACAACAGCGATGGCCGCGACCACGGTGACGCCGACGGCCGCGACGATGACGGCATCCTGCGCGGGGTGCCGGGTACGTCGCTGAGTGGGCTCTATGGACGCGCGTTTTTGTCGCTCGATGAGCTCTTGCCCCTCGACGCTGCTGCCCTCGACGCCGTGCACGACGAGGTCTGCCTCGCCTTTGCCCAGGTGCCGGTCGAGTACACCGGCGGCAGCCACCGCTCGATGGAGATCATGCCGCCGTCGCAGCAAGTCGACGCCGTCGTCGACTACGTCGAAGTGTTGCGCGAGCTCGACGACGATCAGTGGGCGCTGTTCTTGTCGCTCGCCGACGACCCGTCGCTGTTCGACGACATCGACGACATCGGCGGACGTGGCCAGATCGGTGAAGAGCGCAGCGTTCCTCTCTCGCGCCGACAAATGATCTGGTTGAAGGTGCGCCACGGCGTCTATTTTCCGTGGAAGGCCTATCTCGAGCTCATCCCCAACCGGCGTTGGACCGACAAGGCCAACCCCGTCGGCAAGAGCTTCACGCGCACGGCCCGGCAGTTTTTGCCGCAGACCATCGCCCTCGTCGAATCTCTGCCTTTCAAAGCCATTGGACGCTGCAACCTCATGGGGTTGGAAAGCAACGACTGGGGCACCGTGCACAGAGACGGGCACCCCGAAGAGCAGACGCGCCCCGACGAGTTCATCACGATCTACCCGCCCGTCGACGACGCGCGGCGCAAGCGCCTGTTCATCTGGGACGAAGCGCTCCAACAGCGCCACGTCGTCGAAGGCGCCCGCGCCGTCTGGTTCAACGACTTCGACCACCACGGCGTCGCCGCCGCCCCTTTCTTCCGGTACTCCTTGCGCGTCGATGGCGTCTTCACCGACGCTTTCCGCGCCGCCCTTCGCTCGAGGTTCGCGTGAGTCAAATGTTCCAACTGCTGCAAGACGCCAACACGCCGACCGTGATCGGCAAGGCGTGGTGGAACGAGGCGCTGAAGCTCAGCCAGACCGGCGACGGCCGCCGCGTCGTGCTCGGCGCCGCTGCGTTCATCGGCGCCATCATGGTGGTGCCGCCGGTGTGCGGCCTCGTCATGGCCGGCAGCGACGACGACGACGACGGCACGCGGCAAGAGCGGCGCGCCGCGCTCAAAGCCCAACAAGAATTCGGCTGGTCGTTCGGCGCCACCAACGAAGTCAACAGCCTCGGCACCGGCCTCGGCCCGACATCGTCGTCGTCGCCGGCGGACATCGATCGCCTCATGTCGATCCTGCAGCCGAAGAACCCGCGCTGGCAGCCGCTGTGGAACCCGACGCTCTTTCAGTCGCTGACGGCGCGGCCGACGTCGACGATGGTGCCCGAAGACGTGCGCGACAGCGGCTTTCGCCCGCTGCGTGACGTGGTGCAGCCGTCGCTGCCGCCGACCTCGATGTCGACCTCGAACGAGGGCTTCTTCTTGCTCTCGGCCATCAAAGACCTGCTCGGCGCCGGCATCGTCGTCGACCTCGCCGGCCCCGACGCCACAGCCTACGCCTGCGCCGTCGCCGACCGCTTCGACCCGGTCTTCTTGTTCGACAACTGGCCGCACCCGCGTGGCGTCGTCAAAGCGCACGAGACCTTGGCCGCGGCCCTCGCGCTCGCGCCCGAGTTCGAGCGCAAGAAGCAGGCGCGCCCCGTCGAGGCCCCGCCCTGCTTCGTCCTCGATCGCACGCGGCTCGCGCCCTACACCGACGACGCGAGCCAGTTCGACAACCGCTCGCTGGCCCGCCTGCCCTCTGCCGACAAGCTGCTCGCCGCCGGCGTCAAGAACGTCTTCTACGTCGCCCCGAATGTCTCGCCCGTCGACATGGACGACGTCGTCGACGACCTCGTCGCCTGGAAGGCCGCCGGCGTCACCGTCAGAGCCGTCGTCGTCGACAGCCACGCCGACCCCGTCACACCGTCGCGCATCGGCACCTTTCTCGCGGCCCACGGCCTGCCCGTGCCGAAAGACGCGATCGCGACCAACCTGCCCGTCGCGGGCGCGACGTACACGCCGACGCCGCGGTCGACGCCGTTCGCGGCCCACCAGCACCCGACGGGCTTCGGCGAGGTCCCCGTCGTCGTCAGCGTCGGCACCGGCGTCTTGCTCGGCGCGGTGCTCTACCGAAACGGCTCGTGGAACCGCGCGCCCGTCTCGTCGTCGTATTTTGGAGGTGGCTGATGGTCGCCCGCAGCTTCTTCTCCGTCGAGCTCTGCTTCTCGCTGACGAATTCGTTCTCGCTGCACAAAGAAGCGCAGCGCGTCTTGGCGCGCACGCCCGAGTCGGTGTCGCCCGCGGCCAAGTGGGCCAACCACCGCCAAATCGCCGACCTGATGATGACGGCCATCCCCGACGCCCAGCGCGGCTGCTGGGAGTACATGGACGACGACAGCGACGACGCCATGTGGAACGACTGGCTCTTGCCCATGAGCGACCGCTCTCGTCAGCCGAAGGGCGAAGAAGAGGGTCCGTGGTTCACCATCACATTGATGATGCAAGCCAAGAAGGGTGCGCAGACCGACCGTATCCTGAAAGACGCGTTCGACAGCGCCGGCGACCGCCTGTGGACCAAGGGCACCTTCGCCGCGATGTTGTCAGCCATCCCCGCGATCAGCTTTGGTTCCGTCGTCAAAGACGCGCTGTATTTGATGCCGCGTGACACGACCCGCGGGTTCACCGACGCCGAGCTCAATTCTGAGCGGATGAAATATCTGCGCGTTCTCGGCTGATTGAACGTCACTTCGGCGCGTCGATCACCGGGCATGATCGCGCACGCGACACCTCACCCGGCGCTGCGCGCCACCCTCTCACGCTTCGCGGAGAGGGCATCACCGAAGCAAGTCAGAACGAGCGGCACTTCTTGGGCTGCCCCAGCGAGTTCGCTCGACGATCACCCGTGCGCGAGACGCAGCTGCTTCATCCAGAATGCGCGGCAAGCTCGATCCTGATCGGGGATTCCCTCTCCGCGAAGCGTGAGAGGGAATCGCGCAGCGCCGGGTGAGGTGTCGCGGGCGCGAGGCGGCCCCGAGAAATCAGCGGACGCGGGCGGGGAGTCCAGCGCGGGCGAGGACTTCGTCGATGGCGCCCTCTGCGTCGTTGAACATCGCGTTCATGTCTTTCTGCACGAGACGCCGATCGCGGACGAGCTGCTGGCCGTCGACGAAGACGTGGACGACGTCGCCGGCTTCGGCGGCGTAGACGAGCGTGGCCACCGGATCGCTGATGGGGCGCAGGTGCGGCCGCTCGAGGCCGACGACGACGAGGTCAGCGCGCTTGCCGACCTCGAGGGATCCGATCTCTTCGCTGCGGCCGATGACGCGGGCGCCGCCCATCGTCGCCAACCGCAAGGCCGTCTTCGCCGGCATCGCCTCGGCGCCGTGCGCAGGCTTCTGCAACAGCGAGGCGCTGCGCATCTCGGTGAACGCGCTCAAGCGGTTGTTGCAAGGCGCGCCGTCAGCGCCGAGGCCGACGACGACGCCGTCAGCGAGCAGCGCGGGAATGGGGGCGACGCCCGAGGCGAGCTTCAAATTCGTCGACGGACAGTGCACGACCTTCGTGCCCGTGCTCTTCAAGACCGCGCGCTCGTCGGCAGCCAGATGAACGCAGTGGGCGAGCACGACGTCGTCGCCAGAGACGCCGCGCTCGTGCAGCGCCACCACGTTGTGCTTACCCGTGGCCTTGACGACCGCCTCGACCTCGCCGGGGTTCTCGCTCGCGTGTGTATGAATCAAACAGCCGCGCTCACGGGCTTCACGCACTGCTTGTTTCAACAACTCGTCGCTGCAAGACAGGATAAACCGCGGCGCATAGGCGTACCGCAGGCGATCGGTGCCGCTCTTGTGAAAGCGATCGGCGAGGGCGTTCGACGTCTCGATCGCGGTCTTCGTGTCCTCGTCGAGCTTGCTGTTGCCCTGTTTGTCCATCAGGGCTTTGCCGCTGGTGAGGCGGATGCCCAATTCGGCGGCGGCAGCGAAGACGGACTCGTGGTGGTTGACCGTTCCCATGTCGAGCGCTGCTGTCGTACCACCCAACAACAATTCAGCGATGCCCAGGCGCGCCGATGCCTTCAGCGTCGCCGCCGAATGCGCCGCTTCGAGGGGCCAGATGCGCTCTTGCAACCACGGCAAGAGCGCGCGCTCTTCGGCGAAGCCGCGAAACAACACCTGACACAGGTGGATGTGCGCCTGCACGAAGCCGGGGCAAACGATGCAGCCGCGGGCGTCGACGACGCGGGTGCCGGGCGTGCCCTTCACCGTGCCGGTCGGACCGAGAGCCTTGATGCGCCCGCCCTCGAGCAAGACGTCGCCGGTGAAGACGCGGTCTTCTTTGTCGACAGTGACGACAGTGCCGCCTGACAACAGCACCGGCAGAAGCGGCTGCGTCATCTCACTTCTGTCCGCTGGTGAGCTGCGCCTGATCGAAGACGCCGGGAAAGATGGCCGCCAACGTCGTCGTCAGGCGTTCGCCCTTGTCATTGCAGAGGATGATCGTGAGCTCGTCTTTGCCGGCGAACTCGGCGAGCACCTGACGGCACATGCCGCAGGGCGAGGCCGGCGGCGTCGACGCCGTCGCCACCGCGATGCGCGTGAACTTCGTCTTGCCCAACGAGACCGCCGCCGAGATCGCCGTGCGCTCGGCGCAGATGCACAGGCCGTACGAGGCGTTCTCGACGTTGCAGCCTTCGACGACGCTGCCGTCGGCGCAGAGCACGGCGGCGCCGACGTGAAAGCGGCTGTAGGGGGCATAAGAGCGATCGCGCTGCGCCAGGGCGCGGCGGACCAATTCGTCGTCGTCAACGGTCTTCACGGCGGCGACCTTACAAGAAGTGCAACGGCGTCG
>JANNAY010000966.1:0-6370 GCA_031384945.1 Deltaproteobacteria bacterium | reverse complement strand
GGCAAACCCATCTCCCGCCCTTCCCTGCCCAGGCATCATCTCAAGGGCATCGTGGAATTTGGGTTCGCCCCCGCGCAGCGGGGGTACTGGGGGCTCTGCAGCGCGGGCAACGCGAAACGACGACTTGGTTCCGCGTTCCTCGCGATGTGGCCAATCGTGAGTTGGGTCAGCGGTCGGCCGGCGATCATTGACGGCACGCCATCGAGGCAATCATCAGAAGCGCAGCAGCCGCAGGCTGGCGTTCTTTCGCAAGCGAAAGCCCATGCGCTCGTAGAGGGCGCGCGCCCGCGTGTTCGACGGCGTCACCTCGAGCTCGAGGGCCACGGCCTTATTGAACCACGGCAGCGATCCATCGACTAGGCCCTTGATGAGGCCCGAGCCGATGCCCGCGCCGCGGACCTCTTCGGCGACGTAGAGTTCGTCGACGGTGCAGACCTCGCCGCCCAATTCGTTGGACCAGAACGAGCACAAGAAGCTGTAGCCGCACACGACGCCATCGACGACGGCGACGACGCAGCGGCCGCGGACGGGGTGTTGCTGAAAGGCCCGCAGCGTCTTGCGAACGTCTTTCGATTGAATGTCTCGCGTTCCTGGATCTTCAGCATACAGCTGCACGGACAGCGCGACGACGGCGACGACGTCACTGTCGCGGATGGCGCGCCACGCCGACCGCTTCTTCTTCGCCTTCACTCGCAGGTGATGTGCGAGGCGTTGGCCAATTCATCGTAGACCGCACGAAAGACGCCGCCGCCATCAGGACGCAGCTCTTCTCCGTTGACGGTGAAGTAGACCTCGAGCGTCGCCTGCACATGCGACGAGCCATCGGGCTCCGTCGTCGACGTCAGCGGCACGGCCGTCCAGCACTTGCCCCAGGTGAAGGGGTCGAAGGGACGCAGGTCGAAGGCGTAGCGGGCGTTGTTGCCGGTGCGGTCGACGAAGCTGACGTAGTCGGTCTCGAAGGGCTTGCTCGGATCGAGGCGGTGGTGGGCCTGCACGTCGAGCTGCTGCCACAAGTCAGCGTTGTCGAAGTCGGTGACGCCGGGCTCGTAGACCTCGAAGCACAGGTCGGTCATGGCGGCGCGCTGGCGGGCCCACGAGCCGAACGAGACCTTCGAGCCGAAAGCGACGGCGCCGGCGCAGCGGCGGTCGGCGCCGCGGGCCAGCAGCGCCGAGACGTTGCCCATCCACTCGGGGCCCTGGTCGACGACGGCGAAGTGGTAGTTGGCGCTGAAGTCAGAGTCGTAGGACGAGCAGCCGCCGCGGTCGTTGTTCTGGAAGTAGAGCACCAGCTCGGTCGCGCCCTCGGGCGCAAACAACGTCGCCGGCATCGATGAAGACGGGTCAGAGCCGTGGTTCACCACCGAGACCGACTGCCGCACGTTCATCGGCAACCACGTCGCCTGGGCAATGACGCTCCACGTCTGCGGCCCGTTGCCGTTTGAATTTTCTGGCTGGCGGCACGGCGAGTTGCGGCCAATGTCGTAGTCGACGACGACGGAGCGGCCGGCGACGACGGGTCCGCTCTGGGTCTCGGTAAAGTCGCCCTTGAACGTGATCGTGGGGCCGCTGGCTTCGGCGCAGACGGCGTTGTCTTCGGCGACGGCGAAGTTCGACGCCTGGTTCATCACGTAGGTGGCAAAGGCGTCGACGACGCGGTTGTGGTCGAACGGCCGCGACTGGTCGCGGGTCAAGAACGGCACGACCTGAAGGGTCGACCGCGCGAGCCCGGTCGCCGAGATGCCCGGACCGGGCAGGTCGCCGTCGTCGACGTGAAACAAGAAGCGGTCGCTGTCGTCGTTGATGCCCGTCGAGGCGATGGGCGCGATGGCGCGCCAGCCGGCGTCGCTGCCGGCCTTCCACAAGATCATGGGGCTGTAGCCCTCGGCGAGCGCCGTCTTCTTCACGTCGACGCGGCCCTCGAACACCCAGCGCGAGCCGTTCTGCGCGAACGACGCGCCGCTGTTGGCGACGACGCGGCCGAAGTCGCGCAGCACGATCTGGCAGCTGCGGTCGGCGAAGTCGCCGGCGCCGCTGACGCCGATGAGGGGTGCTTCGGCGCTGCCGACGACGCCTTCGTTGGCGCCTTCGTTGGCGGCTTCGTCGACGACATCGACGACGCAGCCGGCGCAGAAGGCGGGGACGACGACGAGAGAGAACAAGCCGCGCATGGGAGATTCCGTCGGGTAGGTCGAGGTACGACATCTTCGTGGACGCTCGTGCCTGCCGCGTCAACGCCCGCTGCTCTGCGCTGCTTTGCTCAGCGCTGCTCAAGTCTCGGGCAGCGCGCCCGTCGAGATGTCGAAGTCGCATGGGTCAGTCGTACATGTCGCCCTGTGTCTGGACAGACCCGCGATCGCAGCCGTGCAGACACGCCCTGTGACACCTTTGCCGTGCGGCACCGCACAGACGCACATCTGCGCACACGTCGCCCACCGCATCCGGATGGGCACCGGCCGCGTCCGCCAGCGGGATGCTTGTCGAACCGCCGATCACGGCGATGTTGGCAAGAGACCTGCAGAAGTGTGGATTCGAACCGCAACGGGAGGAAACCACCATGCCCCACACCAAGCGCATCAAAGAAATCGCCCTCAAGACCACCCTCGGCGAGCTCACGGCCGCCTACTACGAGGCCGCCCTCAGCGAGCTCGGCAACGAGCACCTCGCCGCGCGCGTCGCCGAGCAGATGGTCAAAGAAGCCCTGCTCAAGATGCAGCGCTGAAGAAGTCTGCGCTGACGACGTCGTCGGCGGCCCTGTTCGTCTCCGGTCGTTCTGTGATCGGAAACTCTGTAGGGTCCGCCCGTGGTCGAACCGTCGCGCATCGGTGATTTGCTCGTCGAGCGGGTCCTCGGCGAGGGTGGCATGGGGCGCGTGCTCCTCTGCCGCGATGACGCGCTTGATCGAAACGTCGCCGTCAAGACCCTGCTGCCCGCGCTGTTGAACGATCCCGTGCAAGGGCCCGCCATGCGCGCCCGCTTTCTGCGCGAGGCCCGCGCCCTCGCCAAAGTCAGAAGCCCCAACGTCGTCACTGTGCACGCCGTCGGCGACGACAAAGACGTCGGCCCCTACGTCGTCATGGACCTCCTCGATGGCGACGACGTCCTCGCCCTGATCAAAGCCGGCGGCAACTTCGGCGTCGACGAAGCCGTCCGCGTGGCCGCCGCCTGCTGCAACGGCCTCGCCGCTGCCCACGACGCCGGACTGCTGCACCGCGACGTGAAGCCCGCCAACCTCTTCGTGAAGAAGAACGGCGACGTCGTGCTCACCGACTTCGGCCTCGCCAAAGAGATGCCCCTCGACACCGACGTCAAGCCACCCGGCTCCGTCGACGTCGTGCCGGCGGCGCAGCTGACGCAGCAAGGCGTCGTCGTCGGCACCCCCGCCTACCTCGCGCCCGAGCTCGCCCGCGGACAGGCGCCTTCGGTGGCCTCTGACCTCTACGCCCTCGGGGCCACGCTCTTTCACATGCTCACCGGTCGCCCGCCCTTCGAAGGCGAGGCCCCCCTCGACGTGCTGACGAAGGCGGTGCTCGACGCGCCGCCGCGGTTGTCGTCGCTGCGCAACGACGCGCCGCCGCACATCGACGACGCTGTCGCCCGCTGTTTGCAAAAAGACCCGCGCGACCGGCCGACGAACGCGCTGGCGCTGCAGGCGCTGCTGCTGACGCCGACGACGAACGCGCCGAACACGTCGATCGCGTCGACGCAGCTGTTGGGCACGTTCACCGAGCCGGTGGCGTCGCCGGTGCCGCTGCTGTCGTCGCCGCAGAATTCGTTGGCGAACCCGTTGACGTCGACGGTCGAGACCACGTCACCGGGCCGCGTGTCGGTGAAGACCGCGGCGCTGACGGTGATGATGACCGACATCTCGGGCTACACCGAGCGCACGTCGCGACAGTCGCGCGAAGAGGCGGCGCGGTGGCTGTCGTTGCACGACGCGCTCTTGCAGCCGGTGTTCAAGGCCTTCTCGGGCAGGGTCGTGAAGACCATCGGCGATGCGTTTCTCGTGACGTTCTCGTCGCCGACCGACGCCGTGCACTGCGGCATGGCGGTGCAAGACCGCTTGTCGCAGCACAACGTCAACGCCGCCGAAGCCGACCGCATCGAGGTCAAGATCGCGCTGTCGATGGGCGAGGTGCGGCTGCACAAGGGCGACATCTTTGGCGAGCCCGTCAACCTCGCCGCGCGCCTCGAAGGACTGGCCAAGAAGGGCGAGGTGCTCTTCTCTGACGCCGTCTTCGCCACGATGAACCAGGCCGAGGTGAAGACCGAAGCCCGCGGCACGCACAGCTTCAAGGGCATCTCGCGCGAAGTGCACGTCTACGCCGCCGTCCCCGACGGCGCTGCGGGCGGCGCACCCATCGGCCTGTTGCCCTTCGGGGGGCGCGCGCTCGCTCGCGTCAGGCCATTTTCTGGCGCGGGGGCCGCCACATCGCCGCTCCAATCCGTTGTCAACGTTGCTGGTCCTTTGGCAGCGCGCGCGCGCACGCAGCTCGAGCAGCGACCCCGCGCTGTCATCGGCGTCGTCGTCGGTGTCGTCGCCGTCGTCGTCGTGCTCGTGTTGCTCAACGCCGATGGACGGCGCGATCGCATCGAAAACGGTGAGGCCGCCGTGGTGCGCGCCGAGATTGAGAAGATCCCCGAGGCCGACCGCAGCGTTGACGACGTCGTCGACCTCGCCCTCGCCCTGCACAAAGACGGCGAACGCAAGAAGGCGTGGAAGCTGCTGCAGAAGCCCATCGCCGCCGGCCTCGACGACGACGACGTCACCGACGTCGCCCTCGAAGACCTCGCCGACAAAGACGACGCCGGCGCCGTCGACGCCCTCGCCGCGCTCAAAGACGACAAGAGCGACGACGTTCGCGGGTTGCTCGACGGTCCGTACTGGACCCGGCACCACGCCCTCGATGTGCTCGAGCAAAAGAAGGTCGCCACCGACGACGAACGCGCTGACGTCGGCTTCAAAGACGTCGAAGAAGAAGACTGCGGCCAGCGCCGCATGGGCTTGTGGCTGTTGAAGCGCGCCGGGCGTGGTCCGCGCGCGCTCTCGGCTGTGAAAGCGTTGGGCAGCAACATGCCGGCCAATTTGTGTATGATGCTCGAGGTCCGCGGCGCCGAAGACGCAATCGCAAAGCGAAAATGAAACCGCTGGTCTTGCGGGCGAATTTCTCAGTGCGAATTTCTCAGTGCGCCTAGAGGTTCTTCAGCAGGGCGTCGAGGCGGGCTTTGGCCTGCTCGACCTCGGGATCCTTCCGCGGCTCAACGTGCTTCGCGTAGTCCTCGGGCGACGGCGCCACCTGCGGCGTCGATGACGTCTTTGGCGGCGGCGCCTCTACTGTCGACGTCTTCTTCTGCGTGGTCGGCTGCGTCTTCGTCGACGGCGCCGGCTTCTTCTTCGGCTCGGGCACGTCTCTGTCGAGCACACGGGTGCCGACCTTGTCGAACAGGTCGGCGAAGGTGATGTCTCCCCGAGCATCTTTGAAGAAGGGGGCGCGGCCGACGATGCTGGCGCCGACGTCGACGACGAGGACGAGGGCGAAGCCGACCACCGCCATCAAGGCCAACAGCACGATCAGCTTGAAGCCGCGCGCGATCGGGTTGCTGCTGCCAGCGCCGGCTTTCTTCGCCTTGCCCTTGAGCCCGCCGCTCTTGCCGCTGCGCGCCTTGGGGGCCGGTTTGTCATCGCCACGGCCGGGCCGACGTCCTGCTGCCAGTCGTCCTGCGGAGCCACCTTCAGTCTTTTTGCGTGTTTGTCCCACAGCGATGACCGTAAGGGCCGGCTCGGGCACACCGCCATTTTTCGACCGCGCTGATCTTCGCGCGCTCGATCAGTCAGCGTGGTCGTCGACGTCGTCTTTCTTCTTTTTGAAGAGGCCCTGCAGCCAACCGAACAAGCCCTTCTTCTTCGGCCCGTCATCCTGCGGCGCATCGATCTCGAGGAGGGGGCGGTTGTTGTTGAGGGCGATGAGCCCGGCGGTCGCTTCTTCGTGGCCGGGCACGAGCAAGAGCGCCCGCTGCAGCGCCTGCTTGGCGTTGTCGGCCTGGCCGCGCTGCTCGAGCGAGACGGCGCGCAAGAAGGCGGCGTCGGCGTTGCGCGGGTCTTGGCGCGAGACGCGCTCGACGAGGCCGGCGCCCTCGGCGCGCTCGGCGGCTTCAGGAGAGCCCAGCAACACCCGGGCGAGGGCCAGCGTGTGCGCAGAGACGGTGGGGGCGAGCTCGGCGGCGTAGCGGAGGGCGCTGACGGCGTCGTCGACGGCGCCTTCTTCGTGCAGCTTTTTGCCGAGCTCGACGATGGCGAGGGCGATGTCTCTGGCGTCGTCGGCGCCGCCGGGGCCGGCGACGTGGGCGACGAGGCCGGTGGCTTCGTCGATGA
>JANNAY010000955.1:0-1562 GCA_031384945.1 Deltaproteobacteria bacterium | reverse complement strand
CACGCTTCGTCGACGACGTCGCCGGGGACCTCGCCTTCGCCTTCGTCGCCTTCGCCTTCGTCGCCTTCGACGCAGGCGCCAGCGACGCAAGAGGTGCCGTCGGGACAGTTGGCGTCGCCGTCGCAGGCGATGTCTTCGTGGGTGATCAAGCGGCAGCCGCCCAGAGCCGCGATGGCGCCGAGCAAGACGACCAGAGAAGCAACCGAGAGGGCGCGGCTCATTCGCCCACCAGGCCAAGCGCGAGGACGGTGCCGCCAGCGACGGCGATGACGGCGCCAGCGCCAGCGCCAGCGACGACGAACGCGCCGTAGTCGTAGGCGGCTTGTTTGTCGGCGCCGCTGACGTCGGCCTTGCCGAGGTTGGCGTCCATGCCGAGGGCGACGGCGGTGAGGATGCCGCCGCCGACGACGCCGAGGCCGAGGGCGACGCCGCCGCCGATGACCATCGGTGACACCCCAGCCGATGGCGCGGTTGGCGGTGGGGTGTCGTCGCGCAGCGGTGTGCCGAGCACCGGCGCCATCATGCGGTCGACGACGGCGGGGATGGCGTCGGCCAGCTGCGTCAGCGTCTTGCCGCGGGCCTCTTCGCGGGCGACCGCGCGGCCGACCTGCGAGTCGAAGAGCGAGAGCTGCAAGAAGATGGTGTCGTCGAGGGATCCGACCTGGCCGCTGACGACGAGGCGCGTGCCGAGGGCGGCGGCGATCTCGGCGAGGCAGCTCTGCGATCCTTCTTCGCAGCCGGTCACGGCCTTGTCGGCCTCGAGCGACGCCATCGTGCGCAAGTCGGCGCGCGTCAGCACCTCGAGACCCTTGTTGCCCATGCTGGCCGCGAGCTTGCCGGCCAGCAGCTTCACCTTGTCGGACGACACGTCGATGGCCGACAGGTCGAGCAACAGCACTTGAAGGGGCGCAGCAGGCGCGGCCTTTGGGGCAGGCGCAGCAGGAGCTTGAGAGACGACAAGAGCGGCAAGAAGGGGTGCGAACACGCCGGCAGCCTAGCGCACCGCCCGCGACGACGGCGTCACCGCACACGCGGTCCGGTCACACACGCACCCACGACGCAGGGCCAGGCGATCGGGATCACGGGATGGGCAGGTCGCAGCCGATGAAGCTGAAGAAGGTCTTGTGCGCGTCGGCCGAGAGCGGGCGGGGGTCGAGGCCTGGTTCGTCGAAGGCAAAGGGGGCTGTAACGACGTGGTCCGCGAAGCCGTCGTCGACGTAGACGGCCTTGAGGGCGCCCTTGACGCAGCCGTTCAAGCCGGCGTCGTTGCCGTCGACGTCGACGGCGGCGACGCGGCCGCCGTCGTCGAGGGCGACGCGGGCCACCACCGATCCGCGCAGGGTGGGCTGCACGGCCCGCAGGCGGCGCACGCAGCGCGCGATGTCGGCGTGGCTGCGCTGGATGGACTTCTTGAGCGCCCACCACGGCAGTGGCGCCGGCGCCGTCTGGTTCGTGAAGCGCAGGAGCACGTGGGTCGGGGGTTCACTGCCGCGGTCGCGCAGCACCACGCCCTCGATCGCATGCAACAGGCAGGCGACCGAGACGTGGCGCCGGTCGCCGGC
>JANNAY010000954.1:0-1644 GCA_031384945.1 Deltaproteobacteria bacterium | reverse complement strand
TTCGACGAGCGGCGGCGCGCAAGACCAAGGGTAGCCAATGCAAAGAAGCCCGCCAGCGACGCGCCGTTCGTCGACGACGAATCGCAGCAGCAGCCGCTCGTGCACTCACCATCGGTCGGCGGGATCAGGCGCGGGTACTCTTTGAGCTTGGCGAACTTGCTGCCGACGTTGGCGGTGTTCTGATCGTCGTGGTGAAAGCTCTCCCACTGGATGGCGGGGGTCTTTGCGTCGGGCGGACCGCCGACGTGGCCCGTGGTCTTCCACGCCCACAGCCAACCTTCGCGGCTGTTGGCGACGACGTCGATCAATTGGTCGCCGTCGAGGTCGCCGACGGCCGGCGTCGTCGCCTGCCAGTTCTGCGTCCACTTCGGGAAGCCGTCGGCTTCGCGTCCGTCGATGTTGGGGGCGTAGATGAAGTAGCCGCCGTCGCCGCTGAGGACGTTGCCGATGCCGTCGCCGTCGATGTCGGCGACCGCGTAGTTCATGAAAAATTGGAAGTCCCACACGCGGTGCGGAAAGCCCTCGTGGAAGAAGCCGTTGTCGCCGTCCCAGGCGGAGACGGAGTGGTCGAAGTCGGCGCGCAAGCCGCCGTTGTTGGCGACGGCGATGAGGCCGGTGCCGGCGGTGCCGTTGATGATGTCGAGAGTGCCGTCGCCGTCGAGGTCGGCGATCGACGGGTTGTTGATCATCGGCAGCGTGAGCGCGTTGAGCTCGGTGTTGATGTTGGTGCTCGGGCCGTAATCGGTCTTGGCGCTGCGCATGGGCTGGATGCCGAAGCTGGCGTCGCCGTTGATGATCTGCATCTGGCCGCCCATGCCAGCGTTGATGACCTCGTCAGCGCCGTCGCCGTTCATGTCGGCGGCGACGGGGGCGCTGGGGTTGCCGCGTCCGATGTACGGCAAGATTTCGTCGGGGATGAAGCCGGCCGCGGTGACGGGCCAGCCCGGCGGAAACGCGCCACCGTCGTGGGCGTTGCCCTCGGGGTGCACGGCGTAGAGAAAGCCGCCGTTGACGTTGAGCACGCGCTCGTTGGTGCCGACGACGATCCACGGGGTGCCGTCGCCGAAGAGGTCAGCGATGGCCGGCGAGGCGACGATGCGGTCTTCGAGGCGGTTGAGCTCGCCGTCGCGAAAGGCGGGCTCGTCGAGGTTCTGCAGGTGCACGGGAAAGCCGTTCACCAGCGCGCCGTCGACGTGCCAGGCGTAGAGGCGCGAGTCGAGCCCGCCGATGACGATCTCGAGGCTGCCGTCTTTGTCGAGGTCGACGAGCACCGGCGTCGAGAAGAAGCCCGACTCGTTGAACAGCTGCTCGTCGCGGCAGCCGATGATGTCGTTGCCGTCGCGGGTGCAGCGGCGCGCGCCGGTCAAACCATCGGGCGTCGTCGAGCGATCGATCTCGACGGGGAAGCCGGCTTTGACCGCGCCGGCGCAGTCGAAGGCGTAGACGAAGCCGTCGAGCGAGGCGGCGACGATGTCTCTGCAGCCGTCGCCGTCGCCGTCGAGGTCGCCGACGCCGATGTTGGCTAAGACGCCCATGAAGATGCCGGCTTTGTCGACGGCGCCGCTGGCGTAGGCGTTGGCGGCGCGGTGGCACTTGCTCGGCGTGGCGGCGCAAACGGCGTCGTTGACGGTGGCGTAGGCGTCG
>JANNAY010000947.1:0-2826 GCA_031384945.1 Deltaproteobacteria bacterium | reverse complement strand
CGACCGGGCGCCATTTGTGGTGAGAACGAACGAGACGAAGGCGGTCTCGAGCATGCCCATGAACAACACGCTCATCGCGTAGGGGTCGATGCTCTCGTAGAGCTCGCCGCTCTTCTTGCCGTCCTCAAAGATGCGGGCGATCGAGGCGAAGACGCCGGCGACGGCGGGGTTTTCGAGGGCTTCGCCGAGCCGCGAGTTGCGCCCGAACTCGAGCACCAGCACCTTGACGACGAGGGGGAACATCTCGAAGGCCTGAAACGCCGCCTCGACGATCTGCTGCAGCTTCTCGAACATCGTCATGCCCGGGGTGTCGGCGATGTCGTTGATGGCCTTGGCAAAGACGCTCCAATTGGTGTCGAAGACCGAGGCGAGCAGGCCGTCTTTGTTGCCGTAGTAGTGGTAGACGAGGCCGTAGGCGACGCCGGCCTCTTCGGCGACGTCAGAGATGCGGCACCCGTGGTAACCCTTCTCGGCGAAGACCTTCACGGCCGCCTTCAAGATCTGCTTTCGCTTGTCGTCTTTCTGCGGCGTCGTCGGCGTGCGCGCCGCCCGCGGCGTTGCCGCCGTCGCCGCCACAGGCCCTGCCGGGGTCGTCGAAGAGCGGGCAGGACGGGCGGGCATGGTGGACACTCCAGAAGTCAGGATGGGAGACTGACCCGCTCGTGGCGGTCGCGGCCCGCGTTCTTGCTACGGCCTCGGAGCCTACGTTTGATTTTCATGTCAATCATCAGGCGCGAAGTCAAGCCGCTGCTCTGCGCGCTGGGCCTCTCTCTCGCGCTGACGTCGACGACAGCGGCGGCCTTCGTGCCCCGCCAGCTGAAAGACGCGCTGACGTCTGACTCGACCAAGGTGCGCGTTATCGCCATCGCGAGCATCGCGAAGACGAAAGACCCTGAAGCGCGAGGTCTGCTCGAGAAGATGCTCGGCGACAAAGAGTCGAGCGTGCGCGCCGCCGCCGTCGACGGCCTCGCCTTGTTGAAAGACCCGGCGGCCCTCGTCGCGCTGCAGGCGCTCAAGAACGACCCCGACGCCGCCGTCAAAGCCGTCGTCGCCCGCGCCGTCGCCGTGCTCGAAGCCTTGCAAGTCAACGTCGACATCGGCGACGCCGAAGACCTCAGCAAGAGCGGCATCGATGGCCTCGTCGCGCTCTTGCAGACCAACGTCGAACGCGAGCTGCGGGCGCAGATGCCGACGCTGTCGATCCGCCGTGGCGGCGTCGACAAGGGCTACGGGCTCATCCTGAAGATCCGCTCGATCAACAAGAGCAAGCAAGACGGCAACGGCATCCTCGAGGTCAAATGCGACCTCACGCTGGTCGAGCTGCCAGGCAAGATCTTGCGGTTGTCGTCGTCGGCGACGGCCGCGGCGGGGCTCGAGGGCGACATCCCAAAGACGATGGAGCGAGAGCTCGCGACCGACGCCATCAACGCCTGCGCACCGTCGTTGGCGAAAGACTTCGTCGAGTACGCCCAGCAGCGCATTCGCAAATAAGCGCTCAGCCGTTGAGTCGTTTCGCGTCTCAGTCGTGTTCGGCGGCGACGACGACGGCGTTCTCGATGAGCTGCGCGAACGCGGGCTCTTGCATCTCGGTGTCGCTGGTCGATGACTCTTCGTAGGCGAGGTCGTGGTCGATCCAGACGATGGTGCCGCGGTTCGCCTGCGGCCAGACGACGGCGGCAGGGCCGGTGAAGCCTTCGCCGGCGACGTCAAAGGCGACGATGGCGCCGTCGACGACGCCGACGCGGCTGCCGCCGTGGCGCAGCGTGAACGTCGCCGCGAGGTCGCGCTGCAGCTCGATCACCGGGCGTTGCACGTCGACGCGCGCCGTCCAGACGAGGTCGTCGTCGTCGAAGTAGGCGCCGTCGGCGACGGTCACAGGTAAGAGGTCAGCGAGACTCCCGACGTAGCCGCCCCACTCGGTGCGCACGAAGCCGCCGCCGTCGGCGACAAAGGCGCGCAGCGCGTCTTGTCCGGCCTGCGGCACTTGCAGTTCGAAGTCGATGCCTTCGAGCAGCACGACGACGTCGACGTTGGACGTCGACAGCGGCTCGTCGCCGACGAGTCCGTCGAAGCTCGAGCGGCGTCCGCCATCGACGACCGTGAAGCGCCCAACGAGCAGCGGACGAATGACGGCGCCGCTGCCGCCGGCATCGGCGTCGTCGAGCACCAGCACGCGCAGCGGTTCGACGACGACCTCGCCTTCGCCCTCGCCCTCTCCTTCGCCTTCTCCTTCGCCTTCGCCCTCTCCCTCTCCGACAAATTCGCCCTCGCCCTCGCTCTCGCCCTCGCCGGCGTCGCCTTCGCCTTCGCCTTCGTCGATGAATTCGCCCTCGCCCTCGCCTTCGCCGACGACGTCAGCGTCGACGCAGGCGCCGTCGCGGCACGCATCGGTTGGGCAATCGTCGTCGCTGCTGCAAGCAAACGACGAAATCGAGAAGGCGCACGATGGAACGACGGCGCAGGCGCCGGCGGCGACGAAGCAGGCGGCGACGACGACGCGCGCGGCTACTCCGGCGCGCCGAGAAAGAGGCCGCAGTCGGCGCATTCACCGTTCTTCAGCGGACCTTTGTGACTGCAAGCAGGGCACGCGATCTCGGCGGCGCTGAGGTCGATGGCTTCGGTGTTGAAGGAGCCGATGCCCTCTTTGGCGACGAGGCCTTCGAAGCGGGACTTCATCAAGGCGCCGACGCGGACGACGTCGTCTTCGGCGACGACGACGCCGACCTTGAGGGCGCCGAGGGCGAGGGCTTCACCTTCTTCGGCGTTGGCGTCGAGGAAGCACGGGATGCCGGCCTCGAGCAGCGCGCGCTCGATCTCGCGGCAGGC
>JANNAY010000919.1:0-4156 GCA_031384945.1 Deltaproteobacteria bacterium | reverse complement strand
GGTCAAAGCCTTTGGCGTCGTAGCCAAGGGGCACCGCCACCACCGACTGGCAGGACAAGCCCAGCGCCACGAGGGGCGTGAAGAGCGCGATGACGAGGAAGCGCACAGCAGGCATCCGAAGCCGAGCCTCCGCCAGATCGGCGACCGGGGTCACCCAGCACGGGTGGTTTGCGTCATGCGTCCACGCGTGCGCGCGAAAGCACGCAACAGTAGCCACGCCCAACACCCCGATTTCACAGCAGGAAGCGGCGGACACCCGTCCGAAACGGTTGGCTCGCTCTTCGCTTCGCCGGTGGTGGGGAAACGGAGCGTGTTTGTGAAGAGCCGTGGATTCAGCCTCATCGAAGTCTCGGTCGTCGTTGTCATCATCGGCGTCGCTGGTGGTCTGGCCTTTCAGTCGGTCGCCAAGAGCATCCGCGGCGCGCGGGCCCGCAGCGAGCGCACCGCCGTCGTCCTCGAGCTCAAGGGACACAAGATGCACGCCGTCGAGCGGCTGCAGGGCCTCGTGGTCACGACGCCCGCCGCCGACACGCTGCTGCTCTCCAAGGCCGTGCTGACCCGCGGCAGCGGCGGCATCATCACCGGCTGCACCGCGGGCGCCGCGATCGACACCGAGACCTACACCGCGCTTTCGCTCAAGGTGCAGGGCGGCAGCGCGATCTGTTTCGACGAAGACGGCCGCCCCGTCGACGCCAACGTCGGCCTCAACGTCGACGCCGATCTCAATGGCGACGGGGGCTTCCAGGTCGATGAGAAGGGCAGCCTCGCCTGGTCGGCCCTCGGCAGCGTCAACGCCACCGGCTCCATCGTCAGCGTCATCGCCAACGCCGCCGCCGGCGGACTCAAAGACGGCGCCGTCGCTCTCGACGCCGGCCGCGGCGCCAACAGCCTCTTGCCCATCGGCCTGCCGGGTCTCTGATCGCGGTGACGACGGTCATGGGCGGCTCTGCGACCCGGTCGACCGCCTCGGCTATCATCGCTGATCTCTACAGCGGAGCCGGAAATGATGACGCGCGCGTTCAGCATGGTCGAAGTCTTGGTCGTCGTCGTCATCATCGGCATTGCTGGCACCCTCAGCCTGCAAGCCCTGGCCGCCAGCGTGCGCGGGGCGCGGGCCGCGAGCGAGCGCACGGCGCTGGTGCTGCGGGTGCGCGAACAACGTCGTCACCAGGTCGAGCGCATGCAAGGTCTGACGATCGCCACGCCTGCGCCCGATCGCGTGCTCTTTTCGACGGCGGTCATCAGGCGCAACAGCGCGGGCGTGATCATCAGCTGCGACGAGGGCGACGCATTGCGCACCGATGTCTACACAGCGCTCGCGCTGTCGACGAAGAACGCGCCGCCGCCGCCGCCGCCATCGGGTCTGTCTGTGGTGACGCCCCCGACCGCGGCGTTGACGGTGGTGTGTCTCGACGAGGCCGGGCGTCCATTCGACACCGACACAGCCCTCGGCGTCGAGGCCGACACCAACGGCGATGGCGCCTTCGAGCCCGGCGAAGGGGCGACGCTCGGCTGGTCAGCGCTCGGCACGCTCTTCGGCACCGGCGCCATCGTCGGCACCGTCGTCGCCGCCGGCGGCAACACCAACAGCAACGTGTCGCTCGGGGGGCCGTGACTTCGCTGTAGCCTCGGCGAATGCCGCTGCGCCTCGCGCTCTCGCCGCTGTTCTCCGCTGCCCAGGCCCGCGCAGCCGACGCGTTCACCATCGAGACGCTCGGCGTGCCGGGCATCGCCCTGCTCGAGCACGCTGGACGCGCCGTTGCTGACGTCGTCGCCGCCCGCCTGCAGGGCCCGGCTTCTTCGCTCGAGAGGGCGCGGGTCTTGATCGTCTGCGGCAAAGGCAACAACGGCGGCGACGGACTCGTCTGCGCCCGCCACCTGGCCGGCCGCGGCGTCTACGTCGACGTGTTGCTGTCCGAAGAGCCGAGCCGTGGTGACGCCGTCACGGCGCTGCAGCTGCTGCGCACGTGCATCGAGAAAAAAGGCATGCCGGCGAAGCTGCACACGACGCCGCCAGCGCCGTGGGCGACGTCGGCCGGCGGCGCGGTCTTCTCCGTCGTCGTCGACGCGCTCTACGGCACCGGCTTGTCGCGTCCCCTCGACAGCGACGGCGCCGCCCTCGTCGGCCTCATCGCCGGCTTGAAGAGCCGCGGCGCCTTTGTCGTCGCCGTCGACATCGCCTCGGGCTGGCCCACCGACGGCGAGGCGTCCGCGGGCGCCGCCGTCTACGCCGACGTCACCGTCACCTTTGCTGGCAAAAAAATCGCCCACGTCGCCGAGCCCGCCGTCGCCGGCGCCGGCCTCGTCGTCGACGTCGACATCGGCCTCTTGCACCCGCCCGACGAGAAGGTCGCCGTCTTCGCCGTCGACGGCGTCGCCTTGCCCGAGCCCTCGCCGCTCTTGCACAAGGGCAGCTACGGACACGTCGGCGTCGTCGAAGGCGCGGCCGGCATGCGCGGCGCTTCGCACCTGTCGGCGCGGGCAGCGCTGCGCGCGGGCGCGGGACTCGTGACGTTGATTGGTCCGGGCGACGAGCGCCCCGCCGAGGTGATGGCGCGCTCGTGGGACCAGCTGCCGCGCGAGCGCGGCGCCGTCGACGTAATCGTCGTGGGTCCGGGGCTCGCGCCCGATCCGGCGGTGAAGAAAGAAATTCAGAAGGCCCACGGCGAAGGCGTGCGCGTCGTCGCCGACGCCGGCGCGCTCTTGCTCTTGAAGAAGGGCGACGCCGAGTGTTGGACGCCGCACCCCGGCGAAGCCGCCCGCATCCTCGGCGTCGACGTCAAAGAGGTGCAGCGCGATCGCTTAAAGGCCGCCCGCGCCCTCGTCGACGTCCTGGGCGGCGTCGTCGTGTTGAAGGGCGCGCAGCCCGTGATCGCCACCAGCAGCCGCTGCTTGATCGTCGACGGCCGCGCCCCCGCCCTCGCCGTCGCTGGATCCGGCGACGTCTTGGCCGGCGTCGTCGGCGCCTGCCTCGCCGGCGCCTTTGGCCCCGCCACCATCGCCGACGCCGTCACCGCCGGCGTGTGGCTGCACCAGCAGGCTGGCAAACGACTGCGGCGCGGCGCCTTTGCCACCGAGCTCGCCGACGCCGTGCGCGACGCCGTCGTCCATGCTTGAATTCGATCTCGGCTCAGAAGAAGCCACCGAAGAATTCGCCGGCCGCGTCGCCCGCGGCGAATTCGTCGACGTCAGCGCCCCGCTGATCTTCTTGCTGCGCGGCGATCTCGGCGCCGGCAAGACCACCTTCGTGCGCGGCTTCGTGCGCGCTCTCGCCGGTGGTGACGACGTCAGGGTCACGTCCCCGACCTTCGCGTTGGCGCGCAGCTACGAGACGAACCCGCCGGTGCACCACCTCGATCTCTACCGGCTCGTCGACCTCGCGCCCGCCCAGGCCGAGCGCTCTCTCGTCGACCTCGGCCTCTTCGACACCCTCGAGACCGGCCTCTCGCTCATCGAGTGGCCCCTCGACGTGCGGTGGCCCGTGCCCGTCGTCGACGTCGACATCGCCATCGTCGGCGACGCCCGCAAGATCACGCTTGGCGAACGGCGATCACCTTGATCGTCGCTGGTCAAAGAGTCGTTGGCGGACTCTTCGGCGGAATGTTCAATGGCGGCTCATCGTCACGGCAGCGACGAACTCGGCGTACGAGGCGGCTCTGACGGCGTCGAGGATGACGTTGGCGTCGTCGGGGGCCTCATCGACCAGCAGCAGCGCGAGGTTGTCGTCGTCGTCGGGCAGGGCGCGTCCGCCGAAGCGCCGCAGCCACAGGCTCACCGCGACCTCCATCACACGCCCCATGCGGCGATCGCTTCGCCGCAGCCGAGCATGCGTTTGCCCATGTAGGGGTTCGCCAGCGTCGACGACCGTTGCACCCAGCGCTGGTAGCCGTTGGCCATCGGACACGAGAACAAGAAGCGTCCGGGTTGCAGCGTCGCGTCGGCGGCGACGGCGGCGACGACGCCTTTTGAGAAGTCACCGAAGGCTGTGCGGGCGGCTTTGACGTCGACAGCGGCCTTGAGCGCCACCACGCCCTTCTGCAGATCGACAGCGCCCGACTTCTTGTCGGCGACCAGCTGCGCCACCGCGGGCTCGAGCTGATGCGCGCGGCCCTCGCCGCTGAGGACGTCACGCCGGTCGCCGCGCTGGCGACGAAGC
>JANNAY010000904.1:0-2541 GCA_031384945.1 Deltaproteobacteria bacterium | reverse complement strand
AGCCGCCCACCGTCGCCGAAGCCAGCGCCCTCGACGTCTTTGCCTGGGACCTCGACCTCGAAGAGACCGGCGTCGACGTCATCAACGCCCTGCACGAAAACGGCACGAAGGTCATCTGCTACTTCAGCGCCGGAACGTTCGAGCCCTTCCGCGGCGACGCTGACCAATTTCCCGAAGAGGTCAAAGGCAACCGCTACGAAGAAGACGCCTTTGCCGACGAACTCTACCTCGACGTCAGAGACCCGCGCGTCCTGGCCATCATGCTCGACCGCCTCGATGTCGCCGTCGTCAAAGGCTGCGACGCCGTCGACCCCGACAACGTCAACATCATGGACGTCAACAACGGCTTCAACCTCACCGCCGCCGACGTCACCGCCTTCGACCTCGCCATCGTCGACGCCGCCCACGACCGCGGCCTCGCCGTCGGCTTGAAGAACCTTGCGTCGAACTACGACGACGTCGCTGCGGTGCACGACTTCGCGGTCAACGAGAGCTGCGCCCAGTTCGACGAATGCGGCGACTACGCAGACGCCTTTCTCGACGCCGACAAAGCCGTCTTCCACATCGAATACGACGACAACGACGTCGCTGGCGTCTGCGCCGTCTCTGACGCCCTCGGCCTGTCGACGTTGTTCAAGAACCTCGAGCTCGACGCGCCGTTCACGACGTGTCCCGCGCCGTAACCGAGCGTCCACAGCGAGGCATCGTCGTCGGCGCGACACCTCACCCGGCGCTGCGCGCCACCCTCTCACGCTTCGCGGAGAGGGAATCACCGCGACAAGATGCAGCTTTCATCACATCACGGGAACGTGGTCGCAGGCGCATTCGACGTCGTGGCTGTCGGCATCAACAGCCTGTATCGCGCTGCAATGTGCAACGGTGAACCCCTCTCCGCGAAGCGTGAGAGGGTGGCGCGCAGCGCCGGGTGAGGTGTTCGTCGACGAGAACGCTACTTCTTGAGCGTGCGGATGTAGGCGATGACGGCCGCGAGCTTGTCGCGGTCGAGGTCGTTCATGAACGACGGCATCTGTCCTTTGCCGAGGGCGATGGCGCGGGCCATCTGGCTGTCGGTCAGCGCGTCTTGCACCTTCGCGTCAGCGAACACGGGGACGACGACGCCGCCGGGCAGTCCGCCGCCCTCGCCGGCCGCGCCATGGCAGCGGGCGCACAGCGTCGTGTAGATGCCCTTGCCCAGCGTGACATCGCCGCCGCTGAAGCTCTTGAGGGCGCCCGGCATCGCCGCACCAGTGGACGACGGGTTGTCGGTCTCGTGCGGGTTCGCCCCCGGCATCGCCAGGTTCGACGCCGGCTGCTCTTTCGGCGTGTTGAAGTCTTCGCCCCACACCGGAAATTCTCCGATGGGCTCGGCGGGCGCGAGCGGCGTCGAGACCTCGCACGCGGCGGCGAACAGCACGGGGATGACGACGACGAGCACGCGACGCATGGGACCTCTCTACACGCGAATCAGCCCCGTACAACCCGTGCCACCGTGACAATGATTCCCGGACGGCCGACGTCGACGACGCTGCCGGCTGCGGCAAAAGATCCGACGCCGTCGACCCGGTCGATGTGCAGGGCCCCGTCGATGAATTCGACCTCGAGGAAGCCGACGTAGCGGCGGACGTACGGATCGAGGGCTTTGTAGAGGGCCTCTTTCAACGAGAACGCGACAAAGAGGGCGCGGCGGCGGGCGGCGTCGTCGTCGGGCAGCAGCGCGATCTCCCGCGGCGTGAGCACCTGCCTGGCGAGCTTGTCGACGGAGACGCGGTCTCTGCCGTCGTCGAATTCGAGGTCGACGCCGACGCAGCCAGCGCCGTCGACGTCGACGAGGGCGGCGGCGACGTCGTCTTTGTGCGTGATCGAGGCCTTGATGTGTTTCGGCAACACCGGCGCGCCGCGGTCGTCGCGCAAGATGGCGCCGTCGACGACGACGCCGGCTTCGTTGAGGGCAGCGCGCAGCGCCTGACGCCCCGCGCAGAAGGTGCGCAGGCGCTTCTCGCCGAACTTCGTGGTGAGCGCGCGCTCGTCGGGGTGCAAGGCGTCGACGGCGGCGCCGCCTTCGAAGACGGCGCCGACATCGACGACGACGAGGTGGCCATAGCCCTGCACCCGCTGCGCTGCGATCACGGCGCGGTCGTCGTCGACAGCTCGAGCTTCTGACGCCAGTCGGGCTGCGGCTCGATCTTCGTGAGGTGGATGCCAGCGACCGGCCACTTTCCGTACTGCTTCATGCGCGAAAAAAAGCGGTCGAGGGGCTCGTCGACGACGCGGTGGTGCATGCGATCGGCGGCGTGGCGCATGAACTTCTTGCCGTCTTTTTCGAGCACCAAACCCTGGTGGCTCACGCGCACCGGCACGCTCTTGAAGTCGACGCGCACCAGATGCAGCACCGTGCCCGCAGGGATTCTGTCGGCGTGCGCGGCAGCGTCGTCGAGGGGCCACACGTTCAGCGAGAACGTGCCGTTGGGGATGCGCGCGTCGGCGAGCTGCGGCAGTCCGTCGTGCTTGGCTTTGTGCCAGACGGCGGCGTTGAGCTCTTTG
>JANNAY010000879.1:0-7673 GCA_031384945.1 Deltaproteobacteria bacterium | reverse complement strand
GAGCACGGCGGCGACGAGCGAGGCGCCTTTGCGGTCGCGGCCCCAGGTCCAGTCGGCGAGCATGGCCAGCGTCGACGCTGCGCGCGGCAACCCGAGGGGCAGGGCGATGAAGCGCGCCAGGGGCCACGGCAGCACCACCGGCGTCAGCAGCGTGCCCAGCAGCAGCGGCAGCCAGTTCAGGTCGCCGATGCCCGCGGCGAGAAACAGCAGCCAGACCGGCACGACGAGGATCCAGACGACGACAAAGACGGCGCTGCGCCCTTGAAACGTGCGCGTCGAGTAGACGACGGGGCCGCGGCCGCCGTCGCCCTTTTTTTCGTTCATGTAGCGCGCGGCGATCACGGCCGCGACGATGATCGCGCCGACAGGAATCATGGCCGCCACCACGTCATCGCCGACGCATCGATCGGGGTCGTCGACGACGGAGCAGACGAAGAAGAAGAAGAAGACGACGGCGTCCACGCGGCCCACGGCTCGAAGGGCAGGCGGCGCGCGGGGTCGAGCAGCAGCTGCACCGCTTCGCGCACGCGTTCGGGCGTTCGCAGCTTGGCGCCGTACGGCGTCGGAAAGGTCTGCGCCGACGCGAGCTCGAGCTCGAGCATGCCAAGCAGCTTCTTGCCCTGGCGCTCGATCTCCATCGGCGTCGCCGTCGGCGGCAGCTCGAGGACGAAGAACGGGTTCTCGGCGAGGGGATGCACAGCCACCACGCTAACAGCCCGGCCCCGCGACCGTCGAAAAGCCATCACTCCGTCTCAGCGAGTACCTGCTCGGTGGCAGCGAGCCAGGGCGCGAATTCGCCATCGCCGTCGACGTCGACATAGGCAGCGGGTGAGACGCAGACGACGGAGCCGCCGCCCGTGGGGTCGAGGCCGCTGCCGCCTTTTTCGACGACGACAACGACGCTGTCTTCGTCGAGCACCAGATCATCGATGTGCGCGCGCAGCCGATTGGTGCTGGTGGTGTCGACGACGTTGGCGAGGGGCAGCGACAGCACGCCGGCCGCGTCGACGCCGAGCTGTCCTTGCGCCGACGACGACAACGTCTGCGCCACGCCGTTCACATAGAGCTCGAGGCGCGAGACCGTGACGTGGGGCGGGGCCTGCAAGCGCGCCGTGAGCTGCGCGCCCTCGCTCGCCGCCAAGAGGTCGCCGTGGCCCATGCGTGGCGCGCCGTCGACCTCGAGGGTGAGCAGGCAACCCTCGGCGATCGCGGTCTTCTGCGCGCGAATCGTCGCCATCAACTGTTCGCGCGTCAGCGTCGTCGGATCGTCGGTGCCGGTGAAGATGTACGTGCGCGGATAGCCGACGCCGTTGTTCATGCGGTGGGTGTCGCTGTTGCCCATCGCCGCCGGCGTCAGACCCGCGCCCATGAGGCCGAACCAGTCGGCGAGCACGGGCACGTTGGTCGGGTTGTCTTCGGCGAGCGCGTGCAGCGCTGCGCGATCGGCGGTGAACTGCGATGCGTCGCCGAGGTTGGTGTTGACCTCGATGGCGTCAAAGGCCGGCGACCAGGCGCGGTAGACGTTGACGGGAAACGTCGGCGTACTGGGATCGTCGCGCGGGATGCGGGCGCCGTTGCTCGGATCGAAATTCAACGACGCCAGCGACCCCTGACCTTGATCGCTGCGCGGGTGGTTCAGCTGCACGATCGCGTCGCCGCCGGCCGCGGCTCTGATGTCGCGAAACATCTGCGGCACCGTCTTGAGCCACCACATGCGCGAGCCGATGTCGCGAAACGGATCGGCGGGGTCGATGACGAAGGGGAAGGCGTTGAAGTGGCCGATGCCCTGGTAGCTGACCTCTTCGCCGGGGAAGGCGATCAGCTGATCAGCCAGGCCGAGCACGTCGACGAAGGGGTCGAAGTCGACGATGTTGTCGTGGTCGGTGGCGACGGCGACTTCGATGCCTTCGGCGGCGTTTTCGAGCACCTTGATGGGCACGGGCACGACGGCGTCGATGCTGCCGAGCGAGTGCTGGTGAAATTCGCCGGCGAGAAATCCGTTGGTGTCGATGACGCGTTCGACGACAGCGTCGACGTCGACGGTGGCGCCGGCTTCGACGTCGACCTCTTCGTCGTGCCGCGAGAATTCGAAGCCTCTGCTCACCAGCAACCGGTAGCGGCCCGGCGGCACGTCGACGTCGAAGTGGCCGTCGGCGCTGACTGCGTAGCGCGAGCCGTGCTCGCTGTAGTCGTGCAAGATGTCGCGGGCCGGCTGCTGGGTGGCGTCGAGCGGCACCAGCGTGAGCTTCGCGGCGAGCAGCGCGTCGGCGCCGACGAATTCGGTGTCGACGACGATGCGGCCGCTGGCGCCCAGCGCGAGGCTGGCGCTGGCGGTGTCGGCGCCCTCGACGACGCTGAC
Source organism: Deltaproteobacteria bacterium (assembly GCA_031384945.1). Lineage (GTDB taxonomy): Bacteria > Myxococcota > UBA727 > UBA727 > VGSZ01 > VGSZ01. The sequence goes on along the minus strand of JANNAY010000879.1, from coordinate 5,314 downwards.
GGCGACGGCGGCGGAGCGGGCGGCGCGGGCCCCCGTCGTCGACGGCACGTGCGCGATCAGTTGGTAGTCGCCAGGCGGCAACGTGATCGAGAAGCGGCCGTCTCTGCCGACGCGGGCCTCGTTGACGGCGTGGCTGCCGTCGTCGTCGAGGGCGCCGGTGAGGGCGGTGACGACGACATCTTCGACGACGTCGAGGTCGGCTTCGGCGCTGGCCCCGCGAAAGGCGCTGCCGGCGCCGTCGACGGAGCCGCTGACGGTGCCGGTGGCGATGCCGCGCAATTCGAAGGCGCGGCGGGCGACGGACTCGGCGCTGCCGTCGCCGACGACGAGGAAGCGGGTGAACGATCCCTCGGCGTTGATGTTGAGCTCGTCGCAGAAGCCGACGGTGGCGCCGCTCTCGACCAGCGGAATCGTCATCTCTTTGTTGTCGCAGACGTAGGCGATGTTGCTGCTCTTGCCGCGCGTGCCGACGATGAAGTCGACCTGCGAGAACAGCGGCACGTCGCCGAAGCCGCGGTTCGGCGTCAGCGGCGGCGTCGCGCCGCCAAAGGCGAGAAAGTCAGCGCCGGTGATGCCGAAGAGCGCGTTCTCGCCAGCGTTCTCGAACGTCGTCGTCACCTTGATGGTGTCGCTGTCTTTTTCGAGGATGTAGTCGGTGAACGTGCGCCCCTGCAGGTGCTTGTCGAGCGCCGCCGCCGCTGGCGCGAGCGTGATGGTCGTCGGCGTGCCGCTGACGCGGATGACGCCGGGTTCGCCGTTGGTGCCGTCGTTGACGACGGTGATTTCTTCGACGTGGGTCTCGCTGAAGCCCATCAGCGGCACGAATTCGCGAAACGTGTCTTCGCCATCGACAGCTTCGTCGTCGCCAGCGCGGTCGACGTCGATGAGGGTGCCGCCTTCGACGCTGTTGCCGACGGGGCGGACGCCGTCTTGCACGACAAAGCGAATCAGCGCGTTGCCGCAGCGAAACGCGTGTCCGACCTGGGCGTAGGCGGCCGGTCCACCGATGAGCTCGCTGGCTTTCGTGATCGGACCGCAGCGCACCTCGCCGGGGCCGAGCAAGACGTCGAGGTCGAGGTGGGCGGCGCTCACCGGTGGCGGCGCGTTGTCGCAGGTGCAGTTCGACAGCGCGCCAACTGCGAGGGTGCCCGCAGCGACGACGACGATCAGAGAGTTCACGCGCATGTCACGCAGCGTACACCGTGGCGCGGCGCCTCCGTGCTGGGCCCGTGCGCAGCCCTTGCGCCGGCGGATTTTCAGCAGCAAGCCCGTCGCTGTGCAGAGCCCGCCGCCTCCTGTCGTCGACGCCGCGAATGTGCGCGATGTGCTGCGCGCCCGCGGCTGGGCCGTCGTCGACAGCGCCGCCTTTGCCTCGCTCATCGAGGTCGCACGCCCGGCGCTGATCGCATGGTCGTCGTCGTGGAACACGCTGCCGCCTGACACGTGGTTGAAAGACGGCGGGCATTACCGTTTTCGCCGCCACTCGTGCTTCGTCGTCGAGGCGCGAAGCCCCGGTTCCCGCAACGGCACCGCGGCGCAAGTGCCGCACCGGCCGCATTGGCAGAGCGTCGACTACAACGCGCTGCACGGCGGCCTCGAGCGTTGGTTCGAGCCCGTCGCTGTCGACGTCGTCAACGCGCCGGCATGGGGCGCGATGCTGGTTGGCCTCGGCGACGTGTTTTCATCGATCGCCAAGCCCATCACTGAGCGCGCCGAGAAGTGGTTCGTCGAGGCGCACCAATTTCGCATCGATTGCGCGCAAGGCATCGGGCGCCCCACGCCCGAAGGCGCCCACCGCGACGGCGTCGATTTCGTCGTCGTCGTCCTCGTCGGCCGCGGCGCCGTCAAGGGCGGCGAGACGCGGGTCTTTGATGCCGATGGCAACGCGGGCGTGCGCTTCACCTTGAGCGAGCCGTGGTCGGCGCTCTTGCTCGACGACGAGCGCGTCATTCACGAGTCGACGCCGATTCAGCCGTCGACGTCAGACGCCGAGGGTGCCGTGCGCGACACGCTGGTGCTGACGTTTCGCCGCGGAAATTTTCAGGGTCCTGGCACCTGATCTGGCGCAGGCACCGACCCAGCCCTGCCGTCAGCGCACGTCGAGAAAGGCTGCCAAAAAGGTGACAGCGTGCTCGGAGCTCCAGATGTGGGCGCCGGGCTGGTGGTCGAGCGCGACGTTCACGCCGCGCCCCTGCAGCCGCTGCGCGAGCGCGACCATCGCCGGCCCCTGAAATTCGTCGTCGTCAAAGGCGGTCAGCGACAACAGCGGCGCCTTCGCCAGCGGCGTCGTTCGCAGCTCGCCGATCGGGCCGCCCGCGGCGATGCCGACCTTCTTCCAAGACGACAGCAGACCGCGCTCGACGGCGCCGGCGAGAAAGTAGCCGCCGTTGGAGTAGCCGACGACGCAGCGGTCGAGGCCGCGGGCGCCGACGCGTTTCTCGACGTCACGCACCACGCGATCGAGCATCGGAAGTACGGCGGCGAAGCGGGCGGCGTCGTCGCTGCTGCGGTCGGGTTTCGTCGGCCAGCAGCGCTGCGAGCCGGCGCAGACGCGGTCGGCGAAGGGGACGACGACGACGTAGCCGTGGGCGACGCCGAATTCGACGGTGGCGGCGATGCCTTCTTGTTCTTCGATCCACGGCTCGGTCGAGAGCCCGTGCAGGAACACGAGGATGCCCTTTGGCACCTCGCCGGGCAGCAGCTGCGGCACGCCGACGACGACGTCCTGGTTCTGCAAGCGCAGCGGCGGTTGCGTCGCGTACAGGCACGACGACAGCGACGTCACGAGCAGAAGCAGACCGAGCTGGCGCACTGTCCGCTTGTGGCAGCGTCGACGACAGCTTGCTAGCGCTGCTCATGCACGGCTTCTCGCCATCGGCCTCTTTCGCTCTCTGCGCCTCGTTCGTCGTCGCCGGCTGCACGGACGCGCCGAAAGAGCAGCCGGAAAAAGCGCCCGCAGACGTGAGAGAGCCGTTCACGGTCGCGGCCTTTGACGACGTCCGCATCGTCAGCGACTTCGACAGCGAGAATTTTCAAAAGGCCGTGACGACCATCGACGTCGGCGACGGCCCCTTCGCCGCCGTCACCCTCGTCGTCGACCTCGACACCAGCTGCTTTCCCTTCGCCAAATGGGCCGACGACCCACCGCCGCAAGGCGAGAGCTTTCCGCCGTCGTGCGACGCGTTCGATCGCAACTTTCACTTCACGCTCGACGAAGACGAGGGCGCCGTGCCCTTCGAACTGGTCCGCGCCATCACGCCGTTTGGCGGCCCCCTGCACCTTGAGGTCGACGTCACCGACCTGATGAACGCGCTCGGCGGCGGCGCCCACACGCTGACCACGCACATCACCACGTTCTCTGACGGCGACGGCCTCGTCTCCGGCAGCGCCGGCGGCTGGGACGTCAGCGCCCACGTCGACGTCGTCCCCGGCGACAACGCCAGCGGAGTCGTCGGCGCCGCAGCCGTCTTCTTCGGCGACCTGACCCATGATGAATTTTCTATCTCGCGCGACTTCACAGTCCCCGAAGGGTCGAAGACCACGCGCATCGAATATCGAACCACAGGACACGGCGGACCCAACACCGACCGCGGCTGCATCGGCCCCGCCGAAGAGTTCTGCCGCCGCGGCCACCTCATCGATGTCGCCGACAGCACCCTCATCGCCGACTTCGAGCCCTTCCTCGAGTCGTGCGAAGAATTCTGCACCATCGCCTCAGGGCCCGGTCCCAATGGCGGCAATTTTCAGTACTGTGAAGAATCGCCGACGGGCAACATTCAGAGTGTGCAGGCCCCGCGGGCCAATTGGTGCCCCGGACGCGTCACCCCGCCACTCGTGCTCGATGGAAGGCTCGATGCCGGCGTGCACACGCTGCGCTTCGAGGTCGGTCCCAACATCGCCGAAGGCGGCAGCTGGTTCACGTCAGCCACGGTGTTCTTCTACGCCGAGTGAGCGTCGAGAAAGCCGATGACCGTCGGCCAGACGACGCTGCGGGCGACGACGCCGAGCACGACGTCGATGTGGCCGGCGTCGACCTCGACGAACTCTTTGTCGACGCTGCCCGCGCGCGAGAACAGCGCGTGCACGCTGTCGGGCGGGGCGAGCGCGTCGACGCTGCCGGCGATGCACAACAAGGGTTGTGAAAATGCCCGCAAGCGATCCGAAAAGGCGACGCGGCCGGCGGTGACGCCGTTGCTGACGCCCAATTCGCAGAGGTCGGCGAGCACGCGGTGGCCGTCGTCGGCGAAGCCCTCTTCGAGCGCATACGCAAGATCGACGTCGTCAGCGAAGGACCCGGGCCGCCACAGCGGCAACGGAAACGGCACGAGCCCGCGATCGAGGGCCCGTCGCAAGAGCACGAATGCCTTTGAGTACGCCTTGCCCGGAAACGCCACGCCGCGGTTGGCCGTGAAGCGCGACAGCTGCATCAAGCGTTTGTCGACGCTGAGCGCGCGCAGCGCCTGGGTGCCGGGCAACAGGGGCGAGGCCAGCGCGACGACGCCGCTGACGCGTGGTGTCGGCATGGTGACGCCGATGAGGCCGCCCATCGAGTGCCCCACCCAAAAGACCTGATCGTGACGGTCGCCGGCGAATTCGACGATGGCGACGGCGTCTTCGTCGACGTAGCTGGCGAAGTCGTGGCGCGACCCGCTGCCTGATCGAGTCCCGCCGTCGCGGCCGCGCATGTCGACGCTGTAGACGTCGCAGCCGGCGGCGTTCAGCAATTGCGGAACGCTGAAGCTCGGCACCTCAAAGGCTTTTCGATTCTGAATGATGCCGTGGCATAAAATGACAGCCCGCTCGCCCGCCCGTGGCGCTGACTTTGGCGCTGGGTGGTGATCGACGTCGAGCATCGTGCCGTCACGCGTGCGAACCGACAGCAGCTGGGGGGCAGAACGCAGCAAGACCGGGCTCAGACGAGAAAGTCGGAGGCGATGCCAGCGGCCTTCAATTCCTGGTTCTGTTTCAAGCGTTTCTCAGAGAGCGCTGCGAGCGTCTCGAGGATCTGCGGGTGGGTCATGATCACCTCGCCGAAGCTCTGGCGCGGCAAGCGCAGCACCACGCACGGTGTCTGCGCGCGCACGCTCGCGCAGGTGTCTTTGTTCCACAGCATCGACATCTCGCCGAAGACGTCGCCCTCTTTGAGCTCGGCGATGACGACGTCACGGCCTTCGCGGTTGTGGTCGAGCACTTCGGCGCGGCCGCTCAAGATGACGTAGAGGCCGTCGCCGGGCTTCTCGCGCGTGACGAGCAGCGTGCCCTCGGTGACCTGCCGGCTCTTGAACTTCTCGATGAGCAGCTTCTTGTCGTTGAT
>JANNAY010000414.1:0-5837 GCA_031384945.1 Deltaproteobacteria bacterium | reverse complement strand
CACTCGATGACGAGATCGTCTCGGTGGATGAGCTCGTCAGGCAGGTCGTCGACGACGGCTTTGGCGTCGGCCGTCTTCTTGCCCATGACCTTGCGGGCGTCGTCAGACGAGATCGAGGTCAGGCCGCGGGCGATGACCACGCCGTGGGGGTCTTTGACGGTGACGACGTCAGCGGCGGCGAATTCGCCGTCGACGGCTGTGACGCCGGCGTAGAGCAGCGATGAGTTTTTCTTCAGCGCGCGCACGGCGCCGTCGTCGACCACGACGCTGCCGCGGGCCTTGAGCGAGCCGATCCAGCGGCGCTTGGCGTTGTCTCGGTCGGCGGCGCTGGCGGTGACGAGGGTGCCTGTGTCGTCGCCAGCGAACAGCGACGTGAGCACGCCGCGGGTCTTGCCGGTGACGATGGCGGTCTGCGCGCCGTGGCGTCGGGCGATGGCCGCCGCGTCGAGCTTGGTGACCATGCCGCCGGTGCCCAACGACGACGCGCCCGCCGCGTACGGACGAACCGCGTCGATGTCGTCGACGATGGGCACGCGCACGGCGGTCGCATCGCTCGCGGGGTCGGCGGTGAAGAGCGGCGACGACGTCAACAAGACGACGGCGTCGGCGTCGACGAGGCCCGAGACGGCGGCGGCGAGGGTGTCGTTGTCGCCGAGCTTGATCTCGTCGACGCTGACGGTGTCGTTCTCGTTGATGATCGGCACCACGCCGCGCTCGAGCAGCACCGCCAGCGCCCCGCGCGCGTTGTTGTAACGGCGGCGGTCTTTCAAGTCGTCGTGGGTCAACAAAATCTGCGCGACGTCGACGTCGAACCAGGCAAACGCCCGCGCCCAATGCGCCATCAACCGCGACTGCCCCGCCGCCGCCGACGCCTGCAACGCCGCGAGCTCGGTCGGCCGCACGGCGAACTTCAACGATGGAAAGCCCAGGGCGATGGCGCCGCTGCTGACGACGACGACGGCCTTGCCCTGCTTCTTGAGCGCCATCACCTCGGCGGCGAAGTGCGCAAACGGATCATGATCGAGCCCGTGCTTCAGCAGCGCCGAGCCGATTTTGACGACGACACGCTCGGCCTTGGTCAGCCGCGCGCGGGCAGGGTGCAGCTCAGTCGTCGGCATCGTCGGGGATCTCGCCCACGGGCTTCGACGCCTTTGATCCCTTGCCGCCGCCGCCCGGACCGGCGTCGCGCGGCAACGGCGCGACGATCTTCGCGTCTTCGAGGATCTCGCGCGGCTCGACGACCATCTTCTTGCGGGTGATCTCGGCGATGGCGTCTTCGGGGGCTTTGACGACGGGGTCTTTGCCGATGCCCGTGATCTCTTGGTGCAGCTTGACCTTGAGCTCGGCGGGGTCTTTGCCGTCGCCGACCAACAAGCGTCCATCGAAGTCGATGAGCAAGGCGACGCCGGTCTCTTCGTCGACGAGGATCTTGCCGCTGCCACCAGCGGGGTGCGCGCGCTTGGCCCAGCGGCCGACGCGCTCAGCGATGCGCTTGCGGCGCACGTCTTCTTCTTCGGGCGCCGCTTGCAGGCCCGCATCGGGCACCTCGATGGGCGGCGGCGGGCCGTCGGTGACGGTGGCGCCTTCTTCGCGCGCCTTGGCGCTCTCGTCGGGCAGCTTCAAGCTGTAGCCAACGACGCTGCGGCCGCCGAAGGTGCTGGCGCCGGTGCGCTCGACGACGAGGCCGTGGTCGACCAGCTCGTAGAAGCTCGGCCACACGGCGAGCGCGTCGGTGCGGTACTGGTTGCGCTCACCCGCCGGATCGCGGCTGACGCGCCACTTGCCGTTGCCGTTTTTCAAGAAGAACACGTCGTTGACGTAGGCGAGCTTCATCTCGCTGCTGTCGCCGCTCACCGTCGTCAACGAGAAGTCGCCGTTCGACGACTGCAGCATCGTCGTCTTCTCAGACGACTTCACGCCGCTCTCGGCGCGGCCGAAGCTCAACGCGCCCTCTGATTTCCATGTGTAGCTGCCGAGGCGCACCGCGACTTCGGCGCCGTCCATCTTGCAGACGCGCTTCATTTTGGCCGCGTCGGTGAGGCCGTCGACGTCGATCTTCTCGGACGCGGCGGCGCTGATGTCGGTCTTCGGCTGCGGTTTGGTCAGCCGCTCTTTCGCTTCGATGTTTTCTGCGCGTTGGCACGTGCAGGCGAAAGGCCCCGTGATCGAGATGCCGACGACGACGGCGAGGGCTGCGACGGCGAGAGAGCGAAGCATGGCTCCCGTTACAGCGCCGCAGGAGCTTTGGCGATTCCCTCGCCAACGAAGAAACCGGGACCCCCGACGACGTCGAGAGCCCCGGCTTCGGGGAGACACAAGCGTGAGCGTCAGCTCACTTCTTGGCGGGCGCGGCCGGCGGGGCCGGGGGCGCCGGGGGCACGAGCTCGATCTGCAGCTCGATGCTGACGTCTTCACCGACGACGACGCCGCCCTTCTCGAGGGCCGCGTTCCACGTCAGGCCGAAGTCTTTGCGCGAGACCTTGGCGGTGGCCGACGTGCCGCGGTGCGTGCCGCCCCACGGATCTTTGTACTCGTCAGACAGGGGGGCGACGTCGAGCACGACGGGCTTGGTGACGCCGTGCATCGTGAGATCACCGGTGACCTTGAAGCCGGCGCCGGCCTTTTCGACCTTCGTGGACTTGAACGTCAGCTTGGGAAACTTGGCGGCGTCGAAGAACTCGGGGCTCTTCAGGTGCTCGTCGCGCTTGGCGTTCTTGCTGTTGATGCTGGCGACGTCGATCTCGACGTTGACGCTGCTCTTGGTGACGTCTTTGTCGTCGAGCTCGATGGTGCCATTGAACTTGTCAAAGGCGCCCTTCTGGTTGGTCACCATCATGTGCTTCACCGAGAAGCCGACGGTGCTGTGCGCGTCGTCGAGGTGCCAGGTCGTGGCCGCGGCGGGCAGCGCGAGAACAAACGAGAGGGCGAGGGGACCAAAGCGGTTGAGCATGAACTTCTCCTGCGCCGGTGGTGATCCGGCATCGGCGTCGTTATACGGACCACAGTCCGTTTGACAAGCGGATCGGGTCAAACGCCTGTGGCGGCTAGGCGGCAGCGCCTGGGCGAGAAAGGATCAGCGCTTCGTGGGCCGCGCACTTCCCATCCTGACGAGCAACGCACCGGCGAACGCCAGCGCCGAAGACCGCGGCGTCGTCGGCGTCGGCGAAGGCGCCCCCGTCGAACGCAAAGACGCCGCTCGCAACCGCAAAAAGATCCTCGACGCTGCCCGCAAGCTCTTGCGCACCCGCGGCCTCGACGGCGTCTGCATGGACGAGCTCGCCGCAGCGGCTGGCGTCGGCAAAGGCACGCTCTACCGCCGCTTCACCGACAAGAGCGCGCTGTTTCGCGCCTTGCTCGACGACGACGAGGTCGTGCTGCAAGAGCGGGCGCGCAGCCGCTGGGGCCTCGGCAAAGACGCGGCGCCCGCCCAGCGCCTGCAGACGGCGTGGTCGGCCTTCGTCGACTTCGTCGTCGACCACGCCCATGTGCTGGCCGCCGCCGAAGCCGAGATCCGCAAGGCGTCGTTGTGCGACGCCCCGCCCTTTCAGTGGCGCCACACCGAGCTCGTGCGCGAGCTGACGGCGTGCGGCGTGCCCGACCTGCGCGCGTCGCTGTTGGCTGGCGCCTGGCTGCGCTCGCTCTCGGCTGACATCGTCAAGAAGAGCCTCGAGCTCGCCCCCGAAGAAGAAGTGCGCGCGGCGTGGAAGGCGCTGCCGATGGGCTTCGCCGGCGACAAGCCCGTCAGCTGATCGGCGCGTTACAACCGCCGCGTCCTTGATCACGACGTGGAGCGCCGCGCATGAAATCTCTCTTTCGTTTTCTCGTCGTCGCCATCCTCGTGCTCGGCGTCGCCGCCTTCTTCGTCCGCGACTCCGCCTACTGGACGGTGCTCGAGATCCAGCGCGGACTCGACGACAAAGACGTCGACCGCGTCGAACGCGTCGTCGCCTTTGAGCGCTTCTCGGCCTCGGCCACGTCGACGATGGGCGCGGTGGTCGCCGATCAGCTTGGCGTCGCTGGCAACGACACCGGCAGCAAATTGCTCGCCGCCGTCGTCGGCGCCGTCGCCGGCGGCGTCGGCGAAGCCACCGCGCGTGAGAACGCCAAAGAGATGCGCCGCGCCATCAAAGATGGACGCCTCGAGCGCCGCATCGGCCCCTTCGAGGTCAACGAAGGCGCCGCCGCCCTCGGCGCCGTCACGTCGACGATCGACGGCGCCCACCTCGAGCTCAAGGGCACCTGCGACGGCAAAGACGCGACCCTGTTGTTGGTGATGGAGCGTCACGATGACGGTCTGCTCGGCGGGCGTCCGCGGCGCTTCGTCGTTGTTGGCGTCGATCCCGAGAGCGGCAAGCAGCTGGCCCGCCAGTGCGCGGTGTCGGGCGCGCCGGCTTCTTCGACGGCGAAGTCGAAGGCGAAGCGCTGACGTGCGCATCGGCCTCTTCGCGCGCCGCACGCCGACCCCTGAGCCGCAGCACGAGCGCTACCGCCGAGAGATGCTGCGCCGCGGCCACGTCGTCGTCGACATCGACGTCGGCGCCTTTGTCTCTGGTCCCTGCTCTTTCTTCGTGGGCGGCGCAGAACGTGGGGCAGGCCTCGGTGCCTGCGAGAACATCGACGTCTTGCTCGTCGGCGCGCTGCCGGGACCTGCCGCGCGCACGGGCCCCGACGACGAGGTTGTGAGCGGCGCCGTGCATGCCGCGCGCACGCGAACGCAATACGAGCGCCACCTGCTGGCCCGCGCCCTCGTCGTCGAGCTCGAGGCCCGCGGCGTGCCGTGCGTATCGCCGTCGTCGTCGTTCGCCTTCGACAACAAAGCGACGCAGCTCTTCACCCTTGCGCGCGCCGGCCTGCCGCTGCCACCCACCCACATCGGCGACAGCGTTCCACCGGCAGCGGGCGCGTGGATCGCCAAACCCATCAGCAGCGGGCGCGCACGGCGGTCGACGTCGACGACAGCAGAGCTGGGCGCACCGCGGATCGTGCAACAGCGCATCGAAGGTGATGACCTGCGCGCCATCGTCGTCGGCGGCGTCTGCCTCGGAATCGGCCGCTTCCCAGCGCGCGCGACGTCGAGCCAGACCTTCGATCTGCGCGACCGGCCGGGGTTCAACGACGGTTCACAACCCTGGTTGTGGGATCGCGACGAGGCGGTCGCCGACGCCGCCGTCAGGGCCGCCGCCGCCTGCCACGTCGACGTCGCCGCCGTCGACCTCATGCGCGGCGACGCCGGCCTCTTCGTGCTCGAGGTGAACCGCACGCCGGTGATCGCCGACCTCGGCGAAGACCTCGGCATCGACGTCGACGGCGCGGTCGTCGACCTGCTGGAGCGCCGGATGAAAGGCCCCCCTGCCCCCCCGAAACCGGGGGGAAATCGAGCCCCGTGACGTCGTCGCACGCTCAGGACTCGATGATGCATCGTCAATCGCGACTTCCCCCCGGTTTCGGGGGGCCAGGGGGGCCTTCAGGTCCGCCACTTTGCGGATGCGCCGCGCCGCGGAAACGATGACCCTCTCGTCATGTTGTTGCTCGCGCTCTCTGTGGCCGCCCGCGTCCTCGTCGGCGTCGGCGATGTCGACGGCACCGCCACCGTCATCGGCACCGCCGCACCGCACCCTGAGCTGTCTGAGGGGCACCTCACGCCGACCTGCACCCTCAACCACCGGCGCGGCTTCGTCCCCGAGGGCGTCGTCGTCGACGACCACCGCGTCGTGTTCGCCGTCGCCGCTGACAGCGGCCGCGACGCCGACGTCGTCGTGCTCGATCTCTTGACCTGCGGGCTGCGCACGCTGACCGACGAGGCCATCCCGCTGCAGGCCCCCGTCGTCGTCGACGAT
>JANNAY010000799.1:0-4709 GCA_031384945.1 Deltaproteobacteria bacterium | reverse complement strand
CTGAGCTGCCAGCTGCGTGAGTGTTTCTGCACATCTCGCAGATTGAAGGCCCCCCAGGCCCCCCCAAACGGGGGGGAGTCGACACCCCAGAAGTGGTCGAAACAGAGACGGCGCTCGCAGATTGAGCCGCCCGCGGGGGTGGGTTACCCCCCCCCGCTTCCCTTCTCCAAAATCCACCCTGGGCGCCCTCCCCGCCCCCCCCCCGGGGGTGCCCCCTCCCCCCGGTTTGGGGGGGGCCAGGGGGGCCTTTCGTCGACGACGATGGCGCTGCTCGACGATGTGACGAATCGTGAGCCCGTTGGCGCGGCTCAAACATCGTCGTTCTGCCCGCCTCGTGCTCGCGGCCCGCCTCCGGGCATCGTCACAGAAGACCCACAACCCAGGTTGTGAATCATCTCAATGGCGATCGGGCCGCAGCAGCACCGCGTACGGCTCGACGCTGCCGTCGACGTGGAACCAGCTCTCGTCGCGCGGACGCATGAAGCCCGCCCACACATCGTCGACGCTGCCCACCGTCTCCGTGCGCGTCGTCGGATCCCAGCGGTTGCCGCGGCGCCGCCGCCACATCGCGCCATGCAGCCCATCCGACTCGCGCCGGACGTCGACGGCGTAGACGTGGCCGACCTCATCGCGGTGGACGGCGACGATGGTGGCAGCGACGGCGACCGCGGCGGCGTCATCAGCGGGGACGAGCCACCAGACCTGGCCGGCGTCGATGTCGTCTTCGTTGACGCTCACGCCCGGTGTGAAGAGAGCACGTCGACGAGCAAGGTGCGCTGCGGGTCCCAGCTGAGAGACTTGATGGCGAAGCCGACGTCGACCTTCTGCTGCGCGCCGGGCGTCACGCGAAAGACCGCGCTCTCGCCCCTCATGCCTTTGACAACGACAGGAATGGAAAAACCTTCGCGCGGGTGCGCCGGCAGCGGCGTCTTCTTCGACAACGACAACGTCGCCGTCGTACCGCTGAACTTCGATCTGTCGACGACGGCGGGAATTTTCTTCAGCTCTTGCCAGCCGGCGAAGAAGCCTTTGACGTCGTGGCCGCGGTCTTTGGCGAAGCCGACGAAGTCTTCGGTGGTGACGGCTTTGCCCTTCTTCTCGGTGAACCAGGCTTTCAAGAGCGCGTCCATCGCCGGCGTGCCGAGCTCGACCTCGAGCATGCGCAGCATCCACGCGCCGTGCATGTACGGCACCCACGTGAGCCCAGCGATGGGATCGACGTGGCTGTGCTCGGCCAACGGCGCGACCCGTTTCTCGTCGTCGATCTGGGTGCGCAGCGTGTCTTTGGCGGCGTCGAAGTAGCCGTAGAAGGCGTCGTCGCCAGAGCAATCGCGGAAGTAGCGGAAGGTGGCGTAGTTGGTGAAGCCCTCGCTCATCCACAGCTCGCCCCAGTGCGCGATCTGGATGCCGTCGCCGAACCAGTGGTGGGCCGTCTCGTGCACGGCAGCTTCGATGGTGTCGCGTTTGGTCTGGCCGACGCCGATGGCGATGTTGCCGGCGTGCTCCATCCCGCCGTAGTCGCTCTTGATCTCGACGATGTTGACGCGGTCGCCGAACGCCACCGGGCCCAACCACTTCGTGAAGAAGCCCAGCGAGCCCGCGACATGGTCGCGGATGTCGGCGCGCAGCTCTTTGCTCATCGACGCGCCGAGGCCCACGGTGCGCGCCTCGTGCGCGCCCTTCTTCGTCACGCCGTTGTCGGTGAACTTTCCAGTCGTGAACGCGACGGCGTAGGCGGGGACGGCGCCGCCGACGTCGTAGGCGCCGTCTTTGGCCTTGCCGGCGCCGACGAAGTCTTCGCCGGCCTTGACGGCGACGCTGACGCGGGCGGTGGCGCCGTCGTCCGGCCGCGACGACGACGGAAACAGCGCGCCGGTGTTGTAGGGCCACGTCAGCGTCCACATGCGGCCGGCGTATTTGTCGCGGATGAGGCCATAGCCCTTGACGTCGTCCGTGGGTTTCACGGTGTAGTCGATGCGCAAGGTCTTCGTCGATTTAACGTCGCTGGTGTCGACGAGAATGCGGCCGTCTTTCACCGCAAACGGCACGCTCTTTCCAGCGATCGTGACGGATTTGATATCCAACCGATCGGGGTCGACCTCGAGGATGATCGGGTTCGGCGCCTTCTTCTCGAGCGTGATGGTCGCCGTGGCGGGAAACGCGGCGACGTCTTTGCTGAAGTCGAAGGCGAGGTCGTAGTGGGCGACGCGCACGTTCGGCACCGGCACCGCGTGCGCGAGCACCTTCTCGAGGTCTTTTGGCAGCCGCGCCTCATCGATGCCCAGCAGCCGCGCCATCGCCGCCCGCGCCGGCGCGACCTCGGTCTCGTCGAGGATCTTGTCGTGCCGCACGAGAGCGAGCACGTCTTCGGCGGCCTGCTTCTCGGGCTTCGTCTTGATCGCCTTCGCCGCTTTTTCGAGCGCGGCGAGGTCGACGTCGTTGAGGCGTCCGCCCTTTTGCAGCGTGCTCTCGAAGGTCTTCTGAAACGACTTCGCAGGGATCGACGGCATGCTGAAGGGTATGCCAGCCCGCCCGTTTCATGACCGTGCGAAAGCGGCGCCCGGGTGGGCGCCGCGTTTCGGACACAACGAGCCACCGCTGGCTCAGTCGTTGTCGGCGTCGATCTCTTTTTCAAGGGCGTCGGCGACGGCGTCGGCTTGCTCCGGCGCGATGTTGGCCTTGGCCACTGTCGTCGATGGAGCAGGCATCGGCATCGGCGCGGCCACCGGCGCGGGCGCGGCCACGGTCACAGGCTCCGGCGGCGGCGGCGCAGAACACGCGGCGACGACGGCGATGATGGCGATGGCGAAGACAGAGACGATGTTGTGCAACTTCACTTGTTCTTCCCCTTGCCCTTGCCCTTGCCGTCTTTGTCGTCAGCGTCGGCCTTGCCGTGATCGCCGGCCTTGCCGTGATCGCCGGCCTTGCCGTGATCGCCGGCCTTGCCGTGGTCGCCGGCCTTGCCGTGATCGCCGGCCTTGCCGTGGTCGCCGTCTTTGCCGTGCTCGCCGTCTTTGCCGCCGCCCTTGCTGGCGAGGCGGTCGAGGACGCGCTGGTGGCGGGCGTCTTCTTTGACGCGCATGCCCTTCACCTTCTCGAGCAGCTTCTCTTTGCTGCCCTCCTTCGCGAGCTGCTCGAGGCGATCGAGCTTGGCGATGCGCTCGGCGTGCTTGGCGTTTTCGCCTTCGACGGTTTTGCCGAAGCCTTTGCCGCCGTCTTTGTCGTCGCTGCCTTTGACGTCTTTGGCTTTGTCGCCTTTGTCGTCGGCTTTGACGTCGTCAGCGGGCTTCTCTTTGGCTTTGTCGAGGGCGGCCTTGTCCGCGAACGCGGGAGCGCTCAGGGCCAGCGCCACCCCGACGCCGAGGACCTGCAATGCATGCAACTTCTTCATCGTTCCAACTCCTTTGGATTCCCTCGGCGCGGACCGTCCCACAGTCGGCAGCGCCTGCCCACCGCGGCCGGGTCGCGGCTCAGATGCCCGCGATCAAGCGCTCGGTGGAGTCGGTGTCGCCCGTGCCGGTGCCGAAGGTTTCTGGCGTGAATTCATCGGGGTTTCTGTACGTCTTGAAGAGACGATCCCAGAAGGTGAAGAGGGCGCCGTAGTTGCCGCCATGTGTCGTGATATCGACGCTGTGGTGGATGTGGTGGTAGCGGGGAGTGACGATGAACCACTCTATAAGATTAGAGCGCCACGTTGTGTTCATGTGCATGAAGTTGTTCTGAAAGATGCTGTGCACCATCGCCAGCAGAATGACCCACCGGGGCGCTCCCGCCAGCAGGGGCACCACGATGACATATGGCAGGTTGAAGAGGATCTGCTGCGGCAGCGACGCCCGCGCTCCCGCCAGCCAATACATCTCGGTGGGAGCGTGGTGCCACTTGTGAACGCGCCACAGGTAGCGGGTGTGCATCAGGCGGTGCACCCAGTACGAGCCAAGGTCGGACAGCAGGTAGACACCCAGCACCCGCACGGCGAGTGGAATGTCCAAGAACACCGATGGATAGTTCAAGTATGGCACGATTTGATCGGTGATCGAGACCGCGATCGGGTAGATCAATACTTGATACATGAAGAAGGCGGCGACGTCGGCGGGCAGCGACGCTTCTCCGTCGCGCCGGCGCGCGGGCCAGCGGTGCTCGACAGCAGAGAACGCTGCCCCGAGCAGGCAGAACGAGAGCCAGAAGATCTCGCGCTTCGACATCGCGTGAGTCTACGCCGCGCGCTTCCGGCCGTCGCCGCAGCCGTGAGAGGGTGCGCCATGCTGAAGAAGATCCTGCTCGTCGTCGTGGCCGTCGTCGCCGTCTTCGTCGGCGTCGTCCTCACGCGCCCGGCCGCCTACCACGTCGAGCGCAAAGTCGACGTCGAAGCACCGCCTGCCGTGGTCTTCCCGCTGCTCAACGACCTGCGCGCCTTCGCCCACGCCTTCGTCCTTTTTGGCGCCACCTACGAGCAGCTGACGCCCGACGTGCAGAAGACCTTCGCAGGCCCCGACGCGGGCGTCGGCCAGTCCTACGCCTGGGCGGGCAAAGACGTCGGCACCGGCTCCCTCGTCGTCGTCGACAGCGTCGCTGGCCAGAAGGTGGGCATGAAGCTCGTGTTTGTTGAGCCGATGGCGTCGACGGCGGCGGTGACGTTGTCGGTGGCGCCGACGCCTGCAGGGTCGTCGGTGACGTGGTCGATGCAGGGCGAGCACAACTTCGTCGGCAAG
>JANNAY010000767.1:0-1544 GCA_031384945.1 Deltaproteobacteria bacterium | reverse complement strand
CGACGCGACGACGCTGGTGCGCGCCACCGGACGCTCTGTCGCCCTCGCGCCGCCGCCGGGCTTTCCCGACGTCGTCGCTGAGCGCGAGGCGCTGTTGCACCCGGGATTTTTTCACGACGACGCCCGCGACTACGCCGTCGACGACCGCCGCGGCTTCGTCGTCGACCGCTGCGTCCTCGCCTCGTTCGTCGACAGCGGCTCCGTCGTCGACTGCGTGGCATTGCCGGGACGCGACGTCGCTGCCGTCGTCGACGACGTCGTGGGCGCCATCGACGACGCCCACGTCGCAGCGCAGACGAAGAATTCGGCGCCGGCGTCGTCGACGTCGTTGACGCTGCCGCTGGCGCAGGCCCTGGCGGCGCGGGTGCAGCACGAGCTGCCGCGCGTCGTCGTCGTGCCCGGCCTCGACGTCGCTGTCGCGCCCTCGGTGTGCGCGCGGGCGCGGGCCGCCGGGCATCCGTGCATCGCGGCGTTGCCGTTGCGTTTGCATCCCGTGGCGCGCACGCGTCGGGGACACGCCGACGAAGCCGCCTTCGTCGCCGACGTCGTCCGCGGCGCCGCCTTTGTCGCCGACGTCGTTGGAGCCGTGAAATGACCGATCCTGTTCGCCCCGATCCCGCGCGCTTGCCCACCGTCGATCTGCGCGCGCTCGATGATCCGTTCGCGCGCTTTTCGTTGTGGTGGGACGAAGCCGTCGCCGACAAACGCAACGGCGAACCCGCCGCCATGACCCTCGCCACCGTCGACCCCGGCGGCGACGTCCACGCGCGCGTCGTGTTGTTGCGGCGCTTCGATGCCCGCGGTTTTTGCTTCTTCACCAACCTCGAGAGCGACAAGGGACGCGAGCTCAAGCTGCGTCCTTCGTGCGCGCTCTGTTTGCATTGGGAGCCTGCGCACCGGCAGGTCCGCGTCGAGGGCGACGCCGTCGTTGTCGCCGACGACGAAGCCGACGCCTACTTCGCCTCACGCCCGCGCGAGTCGCGCATCTCGGCGTGGGCCAGCGACCAATCGCGTCCGCTCGATGACGATGCTGCGCTGGTGGCGCGCATCCGCGGCTTCGAAGAGAAATTCGGCGATGGCGTCGTGCCGCGTCCACCGTTCTGGTCGGGCTTTCGCGTCGTGCCGCGGCGCATCGAGCTCTGGCAAGAGGGCCCGTTTCGCCGTCACCGCCGCGATCGCTACGACCTCGTCGACGGCGGTTCGTGGCAGCGTTCTTTGTTGTTTCCTTGATAGGTTGAAACCATGCGCGCACCGGACCTCATGGAAGTTCTCATCGCCGTTGGCGCCGCCACGACGGTCATCGGCGCGATCAGCTCCATTTTGTGGCGCGTGACGCGCGGCAATCCTGAGGCCAATCGCCTCGAGAAGCTCAAGCAAGAGCTCGCCGCCAAGAAAGACTGAGTTCGTTCGCCAGCAGCATGGCGCTCCGGCCGCGACGGGCTTTGTCGTCGTCGAGCGTGCGCGGCCGGCCTCTGAAAAAAAGATCTTCTTTGGCCTGCGGCCGGCTCAGCAGTCGCAGCAGTCGCAGCAGTCGCAGCAGTCGC
>JANNAY010000756.1:0-4454 GCA_031384945.1 Deltaproteobacteria bacterium | reverse complement strand
CTTCGACCTCCGACGAGTTTCCGCCGTCGAGAACCTCATCACCGCGCAACGCCTCGATTCAACCTGTTCGGCGTTCTAGGTGAGCGACAGCATCGCGCGCGCTTCGTCGACGTTGGCAACCTGCCGTCCGGTCAGACGTGTCAGCTGCGCCGCGTGCTCGACCAGCTCGCCGTTGCTCTTCGCCATTGTGCCATTCGGAAGATAGAAATTATCTTCGAGTCCGACGCGAATGTTGCCACCCAAGACAAGGGCCGAGGCCACGAGACGCCACTGCTCTTTGCCGATGCCGATCAGCTCCCACGTCGAGCCGGGGGGTATGGTCTGCTTCTGCAGCTGCATGGCCTCGATGCTGGTGGGCAATCCACCCAGCACACCCATAATAAAAGAGAACTGCGTGGGCTTCTTCAGTTTACCCATCTGGTAGAGGGGCCAGATCGAGTTGGTGTGGCCGGCGTCGAAGCACTCGAGCTCGGGTTTGACGCCGCTCTCGTTCATCACATCGAGAAACTGCACGATCTTTCCGAACGTGTTGGGAAAGACCATGTCGAAGACGAACTCGCCGCGCTTCGGCGAGAACTTCGCGTAGTTCATCGTGCCCATGTTGAGCGCGGCGATCTCGGGCTTGAGCTCGCGAATGATCGCGGCTTGCATGCTGATGTCGTCGTCCATCGTGCCCGTCGAGAAGTTCAAGATGATCGGGCAGCGCTTGCGCACCTCGTCTTTGATCTTGCGAAAGGTCTCGAGGTCCCACGACGGCGATCCGTCGTCGTTGCGTCCGTGAATGTGCACGCAGGTGGCGCCGGCGTCCCAGGCGCGCTTCGCTTCTTCGGCGATCTCGACGGGCGTGTAGGGGATGCCCGGGCACTGCTCGCGCGTGGCGAGAACGCCGGTGAGCGCGCAGGTGATGATGACTTTGTCTTCGAGGCTCATGACGACTCCATCAGGCTTTGGGCCAGGGTGTGGGCCAGTTGCAGAAACGCTTTCGCAGACGACAGCTCGCCGCCAGCGACGGGATGACGAAACAGGGCGTCGACGTCGCCGAGCACGACGCCTTCGCGCGCGAGAATCACGTCGAAGATCAGCCGCGCCGCGCGCGCGTTGCCGTCGACGAAGGGGTGAAAGAAGCAGACGTCGAGGTAGGCGCGGCCGGCGCGAAAGACGACGCTGACCGAGACGTCGTTGGCGTCGACGAGGGCGGCGTCGCAGGCCGCAATGACGCCGTCGTCGAAGCCGTAGCGCTCGCGGCCGTCTTTGGCGAACGCGCTGCCCTCGCGAAATCCGCGCGCGGCTTTGGGCACGGCGATGGCGTGCAGGCTGCGCAAGAGCTCGAGGTCGACGAGGGCGCCGGTCGACGCCAACGAGCGGGCGACCCGCAACGCTTCGCGCATGCGTTCGGCGCGGCCCCCTTGACCATGGGCGTCGCGGGCCGCGTCGACGACGTCGATGTAGATGGCGTGGCCGTCTTTCTGCGAAGCCGCGCGGGCCGCGACGGCTGGTGCCCACGCCGGATCAAGCGACTTGCGCAGCGCGCGATGGCGCAAGAGCACGTCGTCTGCCTGCAGCACGTCGATGCGGCCGGCGACGGCGGCGGCGACGTCGTGGCCGACCCTGACGGCGACGTCGTCGTCGACGTTGGCCCAAGAAGAGAAGACGCCGCCGCAGGCGCGGGCGACGGCGTCGTGGGCGGCGTCGACGCCAACGCCCCAGCGCTGCAGGTACCAACCCAACACTTGTTGCGCGTGGTTGTACCAGGCGTCGCCGCAACCGGTGGCGTCGGCGACCGCGGCGAGCACGACGGTGACCGCGCGGCCGACGACGGCATCGACGTCGTGTACGTCGTTGGCGCGTGGCTCGAGCTGCGCGAACAGCGACGACAGGTGCGTGAGCCAGGCGCGCCAGTCGGCGAGGCCAGCGACGACGCGGTCGACGACGTCGGCGTCTCTGCCCTTCATCGAATGCGACTCGCAGCACCAGCCAGAGACGACGCCGCCGCCGAGCGAGCCCTCGTCGCGCGACCAGCGCCAGCCGCCCGACCACGCGCCGAGTTGGGCGGTGACGACGTCGTCAAAGGCGTCTTCTTTGCGCAGCTTCGCCACTGCCAACAGCGCCGTGCGCAGCAGCGCGAGGTCGTCGTTCGACAACGGGTGCAGCGCCGGGTCGACGTCGCACCACGCGAGGCTCCACGGGTGCTGCGCGCGGCGGCTCATGAACGCTTCGCGCGCTCCAACGACAACATCGCGCGATCGTGGACGCCGGAGAAGGCGGCGACGGCGACGATGGCGCCGATCAGCACCAGAAACATGTCCCACTGCGCGTCCCAAATGTCGCCCTGCGAGCCCAGAAAAGCCGCGCCGACATCGCCAGCGACGCCCAACGTCGTCCACCACTCGATCAGCTCGTAGAAGGCGCCGATCGAGTTGCCGATGTTGACGACGATGAAGGCGAGGCAGAAGCCCCGCCGCAGCGGCGTCACCGTCAACAACACCTCGCGCGAAATGAAGGCGGGAAAGAAACCCAGGGCGAAGTGGCCGATGCGGTCGTAGTGGTTGCGCGAGAGGTCGAAGGCCTCTTTGGCCCAGTTGCCGAGCGGGGTCTCGGCGTAGGTGTAGAAGCCGCCGTAGGCGAGGATGGCTGTGTGCACGACCAGGTTGGCCCAGACCAAATTCGAGAACGGCATCTTTTTCGCGAGCCCGATGCCTGTGACGACAAGGGCGAGGGCGGGCACCACCTCGAGAAACCAGTTGAAGCGCCCGGCCGCAGGGTTGATCGCGGTGCCGACGATGATGAGCATCGACAGCGCGATGGCGACGAGCGGCAGCTTGCGGTGTTGAAACATCAGCCCATCCCCACAAAGTGTTCGCCGGGCTGCACCGGCTCGTTGAGCAGCGCC
The DNA here is from genome assembly GCA_031384945.1 of Deltaproteobacteria bacterium. Taxonomy (GTDB): domain Bacteria; phylum Myxococcota; class UBA727; order UBA727; family VGSZ01; genus VGSZ01. The sequence goes on along the minus strand of JANNAY010000756.1, from coordinate 1,564 downwards.
GCGGTGCTCATGCCGACGCCAACGCCTTTGACGCCGACGTCGTTGCCTTCGGCGGCGAAGACAGAGACGACGGTGTCGCTGTAGAACATGCCGCGCGGTGTCAGGCAGATCTCTGCGTCGTCGATGTCGATGAGCCCGGCCTTCAGCAGCAGTTGAGACGCCTCAGCAAAGTCGTTCACCACATCGGTTGAGAACAGCGTGCTGTAGAGGGCACGCTCGAGCCCCAGCTTGGCCATGCCGCGGGTGACGACGAGCACCCGCAGGTCGCGCGGCGAATACACGTGCATCAGGTCGTTGCCCGACCACGGCGGCTGGCGCAGGTCTTTGCGCCGCAAGAGCTTGATCGCGCGCTGCTGCTTCCAGTCGCACATCAACGAGATCGAGAGCGGGCCGAAGCCCAGCAAGTCGGTGTCTTCGGGCGAAAACCCAAGCTGCTCGTACTGAAAGCGAGCATCCGCAGCGAGGTCAGCGCGCTCGAAATTGGTCAGGGTCGTCTGGATGTAGCCGGCCCGCAGCAGCTGCTCGCGCAAGGTCAGCCAGCGCTCGCAGCCGAGCTCGTTGGTCGGCATCTGTGCGACGAGGGCAGGGTCCTGCGACCAGAGCGTGCCGAGGCCCTTGTAAAGCACAAGGTTGTAGAGGCAGATCTGATCGAAGCCGAGGGCGACCGCTTTGTCGACGTCAGCGGCCATCTGCGCCAGGGTCTGCCCCGGCAGGTTAAACAAAAAATCAGCAGAGACGCCGATGTTCATGATGCGGCATTTTTTCACGAGCTTCGCGATCAACGCGTGGTCGCCAAAGGCCTGGCGTCCCATTTGCTCGATGAAAGAAGACTCGAACGTCTGCACACCCATGCTGATGCGCTTGCGGCGCACCGGCAGCTTGTCGAGGGTGCGCAGCGGCGTGTTCAAGAACGAGGTGAAGAGCGCCGGCACGCCTTCGAGGCTGAATTCGGCGTCTTTGACGACGAGGCCGCCGTCGACGAGAGCGCTGAACAGCGCTTGCAGTTCGCTGGCGTCGGCGAGGTTGGCGGTGCCGCCGCCGAAGTAGATGGCGCTGACGGCGCGCCCGCTGAGGTGTTGGTGCTCGCGGTGCAGCACATGCCGCATCTCGTCGGCGACGCTCTCGGTGGTCTGCTTGCGCAAGGCCGGGTTCGCCTTGTCGTGGGGAAAGGTGCAGAAGCCACAGCCCTCTTTGCGCGGCGTGCACTGCGTGTGCGGGATGACGCCAACGATCAGCTTGCGGCTCTTGTCGAGGTCGACGACGGCGGGGGCGGTCTGGTCCGGCACGGTCAGCAGCGCCTCCATCCGCGCCTGGGTCTCGATGCGCTGCTGCTCGTTCTGCGCCTCTCGCTGCAGCTGCGCCGCCGTCTTCGGCTTCGACGTCTTCGCCGCCGCTGCGTCATCGACCCTGCGAACGTCGTCATCGGCGCGCTGTGCCGGCTGCTGCTGTTGCCACGCGAGCCAGCTGCGCGCTGAAGCCCCACGGTCATCCAACACGCTGCCGTCGAGCCTGCGGATGGGGATCTCGGCGTGTCCAAACAGCGCGCTCGCAGGCGCCGGCAACG
>JANNAY010000410.1:0-3356 GCA_031384945.1 Deltaproteobacteria bacterium | reverse complement strand
GCGGGGTCAGCGCCGCGCGCTTCGATTCGTCGCTGAGCAAAGACGAGCACTTCGAGGTCACGCGGCAGGTGCGGGCTGGAGAGCTGCGCCTGCTCTACGTCTCGCCCGAGCGCTTCGCCAACGAGCGCTTTCTCGAGCTCTTGCACACCGTGAAGGTCTCGCTGTTCGCCGTCGACGAGGCCCACTCGATCTCAGAGTGGGGACACAACTTTCGCCCCGACTACTTGAAGCTCGCGCGGGTCGCCAAAGACATCCGCGCCGAGCGCGTGCTGGCATTGACGGCGACGGCGACGCCGGCGGTGGTGGCGTCGATCTGTGAGCGGTTCGCCATCCGCAAAGACGCGGCCATCGTCACGGGCTTCTACCGGCAGAACCTCGAGCTGCGCGTCACCGCCGTCGCCGTCGACGAGGCCGATACCTCTGGCGCGGGCCGGAAAGACCGCGCCGTCGTCGAGGCGCTGCAAGACGCGCCGCCCGGTCCGGGCATCGTCTACTGCACGCTGCAAAAGACGACGGAGCGGGTGGCGGCGCTGTTGTCGTCGGCCGGCGTCAACGCGCGCGCCTACCACGCGGGGATGGAGAGCGAAGACCGCGCCGCCGTGCAAGACGCCTTCATGGCCGGCGCCGACCTCGTCGTCGTCGCCACCATCGCCTTTGGCATGGGCATCGACAAAGCCAACGTGCGCAAGGTGGTGCACTACGACCTGCCGAAGTCGCTCGAGGGCTACTCGCAAGAGATCGGCCGCGCCGGCCGCGACGGCAAAGACAGCGTCGTGCACCTGTTGGCCTGCGCCGACGACGCAAACGTGCTCGAGGGCTTCGCCTGTGGCGACACCCCCGCCAAAGAGGCCGTCACCGCCCTCGTCGACGACGTCATCGGCCGCGGCAGCGCTTCACCCGACAGAGCAGGCGGCGGCAGCGCAGACGGCGTGCCGCGGCCCTTCGACCTCGAGCTGCATGCGCTGGGCGACACCCACGACCTGCGGCCGCTGGTCTTGCGTACGGCGCTGACGCACCTCGAGCTGCTCGGCGTCTTGCGGCAGGGCACGCCCTGGTACGCCTCGTACAAGGTGCAGCCCCTCGTGCCCGTCGACGAGATCGTGGCGAAGTTCAAGGGCGAGAAGGGTGACTTCATCGCTTCGATCTTTCGCGAAGCGAAGAAGGGACGCACCTGGCTCACGTTGGCGCTTGATGAATTGGTGAAACGAGCCGGCGCCGACCGCGCCCGCATCGTGCGCGCCCTCGAGTTTCTCGCCGAGCAGCAGCTGATCGAGCTGCAGGTGGCCGAGCTGCGCCACCGCTACACCATCGATCCGACAGCGCTGGCGGCGACGTCAGCGCCGGCGTTGGCGTCGACGCTGCACGCGCGCTTTCTCGATCACGAGCGCCGCGAGATCGAGCGCATCCGGCAGGTGCTGGCGCTCGTCACCGTCGACGGCTGCCAGACCAACGCGCTGGTCGCCCACTTCGGCGAGGTCCGCGACCGCCCCTGCGGCCACTGCACGTGGTGCCGCACCCACAACGCGGTTGTGCTTCCGCCGCTGCGCCCGGTGCCCGACTTCGCGCGCCTGGTCGACGTCAGGGGCCTCGACGCGCTCCGCGAGCGTTACCCGCGCTCGCTCGGCACCCCGCGCCAGCTCGCGCGCTTTCTCTGCGGCCTCGGCTCGCCGGCGACGTCGAGAGACAAGCTCACGCGCCACGCCTTCTACGGCGCCCTCGACGTCTGGCGCTTTCAAGACGTGCTCGCGTTCTGTGAGCGCGGCGGGGCGTGAGCTCAGCGCGCGGGCGCGAGGCGCGTGACGAGGTCGCTGACACCTTTGGCGTCGAGCAAGACGCACGAGACGCTGCCGAACCTGAGCACGCGGCCGGCGGCGACGGCGACGCCGGGGCCGGCGCCGCGCGGCGGCACCGGCTCGTCGTCGACGAAGGTGCCGTTGCGGCTGCGTCCGTCTTGCAAGACGAGTCCGGGGCCTTCGCGAAAGAACGCGTGAAACTTTGACACCGTCTCATCGCGCAAGATGACGTCATTGCCGGGGATGCGGCCGACGGAGACGAACGCGTGCGCCGATGCTTCTTGCCGGCGCACGGCGAAGATCAAGAAGACCACCTCGCCGGTGTGCTCGTCGTCGGCGTGCATGTCGCGGGTGCGCATGGGTCCGGTGGGCGCGCTGCGGGGCTGGGCGTGCTGCACCAAAAACGCATCACCATGGGCGCGCCGCAGCGTCTCGGCGCTGCGCACGCCGGGCCGCTGCGCGAACAGCGTGACCGGCAGGCCTTCGGGCGGCAGCGGGGCAGGCGACGTCGTGCCGGTCACGGGCACCCCAGGGAAACATGACCGAAGGTGAAGGTGGCGCCGCGTTCGCGGGCGCCGAGGTCGGGGGCGAAGCCGAAAAAGGCGCCCGGGCCGTCAACGACGTCGACGCCGGCGGTGACGCCGACATCGATGAAGCCGGAGGCGCCGGCGGGGCAGCTGCCGTCGGCACCGAAGAACGGCGCGGCGCCGGTGACGCTGCACAGGGCGCCGTTGCCGCCGCCGCAGTTGCTGCCGCAGCCGCCGCCGCTGCAGCCGCCGCCGGCGAGGGCGTTGGCGGCCGAGACGCAGCCGGCGGCCGCGACCAGCGGGTTCGAGAGGTTGAGGCTGCGCCAGAGGTCGTTCTGCAGGCAGAACGTTGCGTTCTTCAGGGTCGCGCCCGTGCCGGTGGGCAACAGGCTGCTCTGCAGCACGTCGAGGCGGCTCACGCCCTGGGCGTCGAGCCCGGTGGCGAAGGATCCGACGACGAGCACGCCGGCGAGTCCGACGGTGCCAGCCGCCACGACGCCGTTGCCGCCGCCCGCGCCGACTTTGATGGCGGTGCCGCCGGTGCCGGCGGCCGTCGAGCGCAGCAGCACCTGCTCGAGGCGCACGTTGAGGCCGGTGACGACGATGACGGGGGCGCTGGCGCTGATGTCGACGTCGTTGAGCACGACGTCGGCGCCGGTGACGACGCTGACGGCGGCTTCGACGACGGCGAGCGAGACGTCGCTGACGACAACGCCGCTGCTGCGCACGACGAAGAGCGCGCCCACCGCCGGACCGGTGATCACCGCTGCCGGCAGCCCGCGCAGCGTGACGCCCGCGGCGGCGGCCCCTTCGTCGATGACGATGCCGCGGTTCGCGCTGAAGCTCCCCACCCCGATCACGTCGGGGCCGGGGCGCGCGGCGGCCTCGGCGACCGCGGCCTCGACGTCGGCGGCGCTGTCGATGGCGCCACCCGCGCAGCCGCTGACGTCGGTGTTGCAGGCGGTGCAGACCACGCCCACGCCGCCGCCGGTCAAGAAGCCGCGTTCGAGGCAGCCGCCGACGACGCTGCCGTCGC
>JANNAY010000727.1:0-3109 GCA_031384945.1 Deltaproteobacteria bacterium | reverse complement strand
GCCCGGGCAGGGGATGGGCGGGAGATGGCTTTGCCCCCGCGCAGCGGGGGTACTGGAGGCTCTGCGGCGCGGGCAACGGAATGGTTCTCGCGCCTCGCGCGATGTGACCAATCCTGAGCCCGTGGGCCCGTGGGCGCGGCTCGATCATTGTCGCGTTGACGCAGCATCGTCGCCGCTACGGGGAGGAGGGGAGGAGAAAGAGAAAGAGAAGCAGAAGGAGCTACTGTGCGCGCGTGTTCGCCGTCGTCGTCGTCAGCCTCGTCGCGCCAGCGCTCTTGCTGCTCGCAGCAGCGCGCGCGCGCAGCGAGCAAAAGCGGCTGCCGCAGCTGCGCGCGCAGCCCCTGCAAACGCCGCTGCTCGTCGTCATCCCGGCCCGCAACGAAGAGCACCGGCTGCCCGCGACGCTCGATGCGCTGCTCAAAGAACCGTCGCCGCACATGCGCGTCGTCATCGTCGATGACCGCTCGACCGACGGCACCGCCGCCCTCGTCGTCGGCCGCGCGGCCACAGACCCGCGCCTCACCCTGTTGAAGCTCGACGACGATCCGCCGCCCGGCGCGTTCGGCAAACCCCGCGCGCTGCACGCAGCGATCGAGAAGGCCAGCGAAGACGTCGTCATGGTCGTCGACGCCGACGTCGTCGTCGCAGCCGGCTTCGTCGGCGGCTTCGTCGCTGCGTTTACAGAGAGAGCCGTCGCCGCGGCCACCGCCCTGCCCCGCCTCGACAACGTCACCGTCGCCGAAGAAGCCCTCGTGCCCGCCTTTGTCGCAGCGGTCGGCGCTGTCTACGCGCCGTCGCACATCAACGACAACAAGCGTCCCTTCTTGAACGGGCAATTGATGGTGTTCAACAAGAAGGCCCTCGACGACGTCGGCGGCTTCGACGCCGTCAAAGACACCGTGCTCGAAGACGTCGCGATCGCCCGCCGCTTGCACGAGAAACAATACAAGCTCGCGGTGTTCGACGGCCGCGCCCTCGCGCAGACGCGCATGTACACGAGCGTCGGCGAGGTCGTCCGCGGCTTCGGCAAGAACGCCCGGCCCCTCTATGGCGCGCGGCTCGTCCCCCTCGCGTTGCTGCTGTTGGCGACGAGCTGGCTGCCGTGGATCTGCCTGGCCTGTGCGCTGACAACAGACGGCGCCGCCGACGACGCTGCCGCCGCCGCCGGCCTCGTCGTCGCCGTCGTCGTCGCCTGCAGCAACCGCGTCGTCGTCGGATCCAGGTGGTGGCTGGGCCTGTTTTCACCGCTTGTGCAGGGCGTCGTCGCCGGGGTCTTTCTCACGGCCGCCGTCGTGCGCCGCGGCAGTTGGCGCGGCCGCACCTTCACCACCTGATGCACCACCTGATGCACCACCTGATGCACCGACCTGCTGCGTGACGGCGTGGTAGAGACCGCCACCTGAATTGGGAGGCGCTCCATGTCCGGTCCGTTGACGTTTGACGATGTGCTCGAGGCCATCAAACCGCACCCGAAGAAGCGGGTCGCCGTCGCCTGCGCGCAAGACGAAAACGTGCTCGACGCCGTCGCCCGCGCCGAGACCGACAACGTCGCCGACTGTGTGCTCGTCGGCGACCGCGACAAGATCATGGCCGCTGCCGACGCGGCCAAGGCCGACATCTCGAAGGCCGAGATCGTCGACGAGCCCGACACGACGAAGGCGGCGAAGAAGGCCGTGGCGCTGGTGTCGTCGGGCGAGTGCCACATCGCGATGAAGGGCAAGCTGCACACCGATGATTTCTTGCGGGCCATTCTCGACAAAGACGTCGGACTGCGGGCCGGGCGCTTGTTGAGCCACGTGTTTTTGCTCGAAGTGCCGATGCCCGTGAAGCGGCTCATCATGGTCACCGACGGCGCCATGAACATCGCGCCGAACTTCGAAGAAAAGGCGCAGATCTGCACGAACGCCATCTCGCTGGCGCGCCTCTTTGGCATCGAGCAGCCGAAGGTCGCCGCCCTCGCTGGCGTCGAGCTGGTGAACCCCAAGATGCAGGCGACGCAAGACGCGGCGGTGCTCTCGCTGATGAGCTACCGCGGACAGTTCGAGCACGGCATGGTCGAAGGCCCGCTGGCGATGGACATCGCCGTCAGCGAGGAAGCCGCGCGCATCAAGGGCATCAAGAACCCCGTCGCTGGGCGCGCCGACATCTTGCTCGTGCCCTCGCTCGAGGCCGGCAACATTCTCGTCAAGGGCTACTCGCACCTCGCCGGCGGGCGCACCGCGGGCCTGGTGCTCGGGGCCAAAGCGCCCATCGTCTTGACCTCGCGCAGCGACAGCGCCGAAGCGAAATTCTTGTCCATCGCCTGCGCCGTCTACGCGGCGGACATGGAAGCCGTGCGCGTCAAAGTGGGCAAGGTGCGCGGATGACCGAGCTGTCGCAGCCGCAGGCACCCACCGGCGAGCAGTCCGCCCTCGTCGTCGTCAACTGTGGCTCGTCGAGCGTGAAGCTCGATGTCTTTGACGTGGCAGCGAAAGAGAACCCGCTGTCGGCGGTGGTCGAGCGCGTCGGCACCAAAGACGCGCTGCTCAAGATCGACGCCGCGGGCAAGAAGAGCGAGCGCTTGATCAGCGCCGACGGCGGCGTCGCCGACCACGACGCTGCGCTCGCTGCCATCTTGAAAGAAGTGAAAGGCCGCGGCTTCGTCGCCAAAGCCGTCGGCCACCGCGTCGTGCACGGCGGCGACAAATTCTCTGCCGCCGTCGTCATCACCGACGACGTCGTCAAAGAGATCGAGCGCTGTGTGCCGCTGGCGCCGCTGCACAACCCGGCCAACTTGAAGGGCATCGCCGCGGCGCAAAAAGCCCTCGCCGGCGTGCCGCAGGTCGCCGTCTTTGACACCGCGTTTCACGCCACGCTGCCGCCCGAGGCCTACCTCTACGCGGTGCCGCGATCACTGCACACCGAGCAGCGCATCCGTCGCTACGGCTTTCACGGCACCTCACACGCCTATGTCGCCGACCGCGCCGCTGCCTTCTTCGCCCGCCCGATCGAGACGCTGCGTTTGGTCACGCTGCACCTCGGCAACGGCTGCTCGGCCTGCGCCATCGATGGCGGCAAGTCGGTCGACACCACCATGGGCATGACCCCGCTCGAGGGACTCATCATGGGC
>JANNAY010000726.1:0-2929 GCA_031384945.1 Deltaproteobacteria bacterium | reverse complement strand
GTCGCCTGCCACGACGCCCGCAACGACCCCGTCGGCGCCGTCCACGTCGTCGTCGACAAGGCCGCCGCCTTTTCGTCGCTCGATCGCTACCGCACTGTGATGGGTCTCGTGCTCGCCGGCACCTACGCCATCCTCGTGCTGATGCGCTGCGCGCGCGTCGATTGGCGCACCTTGCCGGTGTGGTCGGCGACGTCGATGGCGACGACGCCGTCGGCGCGCTGCAGCTGCGCGAGCATCTCTCGGGCGCGGTGCACGTGCTCACGCTCGACGTCTTTTTCGTCGAGCTCGCGCTCGATCTCGTCTTCGGGCGGCTTCTTCGCCGGCACGTCTTGCTCGTACGAGGCGGCGACCGCTTCAGCGAGCAGGCCAATGTGGTCGGCGGCGACCTTCTCGGCCTCTTGCTGCTGGTACGGCCGCAGCGCCGTCAACGCCGCGACGCCGAGGACGACGGCGGCGCCGCCCGTCCAAAAGGCGAGACGACGCGACACCCGGTTTTTGACCGGGACGTCGGCGTCGTCTGCTGGCGTCGGCGCGTGACTCAAATTTCAGCCGTCGCCCTTGAGCGCTTCTTCGATGGCCTGGCCCAGGCCGCTGACGGTCGGGTTGCCCTGAAAGTTGCGTCCGTTGATGAAGAACGACGGCGTGCCCTCGATGCCGGCGTACTCGCCCTTGGCGACGTCTTCGTCGACCATCGACGCGCCGCGGCCCGCGCTCAGGCACTCGTTGAGCTTGGCTTCGTCGACGCCGACGCCGACGACGACCTTCTTGGCGTTCTCTTCTTCGAGCTGCGTCTGGTTGGCGTAGAGGGCGTCGTAAGCGATCCAGAATTTGCCCTGCTCGCCTGCGCACTGCGCGATCTCGGAGGCGCGCTGGGCGTGCGGGTGAATCTGCTTGAGGGGGAAGTGACGGTACGAGAACTCGACGCGGTCGCCGTATTTCTTCACGAGCTCTTTGACGTTGGCCGCGGCCTTTGAACAGTACGGGCACTGGAAGTCGGCGAATTCGACGACGTGGACCTTGGCGCCGACTTTGCCTTCGCTGGGCGTGTTCTTGCCGTTCTTCATGTCGAGCGGCGGGCTGCGCACGTCGGGCAGCTGCTTCTTCACGTTGGCGGTGGTCATGAGCGATTGGATGAGCTCGTCGACGACGGCTTCGCTCTTCTCGCGCTTCAAGAAGCCGACGACCTGCGGGCGCACGACGTCGAGCGGAGGCAGCTGGTCGCCCATGGCCTGCTTCTGCTCGTCGTAGAATTTCTGCACGTCGGCGTCGGTGGGCTCGGGGACCTTCTTCTCGACCTCGGCCTTGACCCACTCGTCGTTGGCGAGGTTGGCCTTCTTGGCTTCGGCGCCGACGAGGGCCTCGGTGACGTGGTTCTCAAAGGCGATGCGGCGCGAGCCGGCGACGGCGTCGCAGTACTGGCGCAGCGCTTTCTCTTCGGCCTTTTTGACGTCGGCGCCGAGGTCTTTGTAGGTGACGTTCTGTCCGTTGAAGCTGCCGACGACGGCGCTGTCTTCGATGGCGAGGGACGCGCCGTCGCAGGAGGTGGCGTGGCCACCCGCCGCGCGGCCCGAGGCTGCGGGGCAACCGGCGACGGCCCCAATGACCGTGGACAGGGCGGCGCCGAAGACGACGCGGGCGATGATCTTCTGCATGGCTTCTTTCGGGTTGGTGAACAGCGGACGGCGAAAGCTAACGGCTCTGCGGCGCGAAACAATCACATCGCACGGGCGCAAATTCGCGAAGGGCCGCCCGGAGGACAAAGAATTCGGGAATGAATTCAGGTTCTTGTGGTCGTGAAACCGCGCTCGCGCAGGGCGTCGATGAGCTTCGACACGTGATCGGCGCCGCGGGTCTCGACGACGAGGTCGACGCGGACTTGTCCGAGGGCGCCGGCCAAGAAAGCCCGCTCGTGGTGCACCTCGATCACGTTGGCGCGCGTGCGCGCGACTTCGCCGAGGGCTTCGGCGAGGGCGCCGGGGCGATCGGGCACGAGCACCGACAAGCGCGTGAGGCGCCCGCTCTCGACGAGCCCGCGCTCGATGATGCGCGACAGCACGTTGACGTCGATGTTGCCGCCGCAGACGAGCACGGCGACTTTGCGGTCTTTGGTGACGATCTTGCCCGCGATGATGGCGGCGACGGCGGCGGCGCCGGCCCCCTCGGCGACCGTCTTTTCACTCTCGAGCAAGAACAAGATCGCGCGGGCGATGACGTCGTCGTCGACGGTGACGATGTCGTCGACGACGTTTTTGCAGGCGTCGACGTTCTTTTGCCCGACCAGGCGCACGGCGATGCCCTCGGCGAGGGTGCGGGCCGGCGGCAGCTGAACCGGTTTGCCCGCGGCGAGGGCCTCGCGCATCGACGGCAGCACGCTGGCTTCGACGCCGATGATGCGCGTCTGCGGCCGCTGCGCCTTGATGGCGGTGCCGATGCCGGCGATGAGTCCGCCGCCGCCGACGGGGACGATGACGTCGTCGACATCGGGGAAGTCGTCGAGGATCTCGAGGCCGATGGTGCCCTGGCCGGCCATGACGAGGTCGTCGTCGTAGGCGTGGACGTAGACGTAGTGGTTGGCTTCGGCGAGCTCGAGCGCTTTCGCGTAGGCGTCGTCGTAGTTCTCGCCGTGCAGCACGACGTTGGCGCCGTAGTTTTGGGTGCGCGTGACTTTGATCAGCGGCGTCGACACCGGCATCACGATCGTGGCGGCGATGCCGAGGCGGGCGGCGTGCACGGCGACGCCCTGGGCGTGGTTGCCGGCGCTGGCGGCGATGACGCCCCGCTTTCGCTCGTCGTCGGTGAGCTGCGACAGCTTGTTGAGGGCGCCGCGGGCCTTGAACGATCCGGTGAGCTGCAGGTTCTCGAGCTTGAGCCGCACGTCGCCACCGAACTGCGCCGACAGCGCAGCGGAGTGCGAGAGCGGCGTGCGCAC
>JANNAY010000716.1:0-2099 GCA_031384945.1 Deltaproteobacteria bacterium | reverse complement strand
GGCGCTCCGGCCGCGACCACCAGCGTCGTCGTCGAGCTTGCAGCCGGCCTCTTCATTTCATGTGCTGCGTAGATCGTCGCTGGCGTCGCCCTCTCCGCTTGGGCTCCACATCGCGAGGCACGCGGAACGACGTCGTCGCCTTGCGTTGCCCGCGCCGCAATGGTCCTCGTGCCTCGCGCGATGTGACCAAGGGTGAGGTCTGCCTCTCAACCGCCGCGGCGACGCGAGGGCAGGATGTGCTGCGTGACGTCGGCGGCAGCGTCGACGGTGCCGGTGATGTCGCCGTCGACCCACGTCTGCGTGCGCCACAAAGCGCCAGATTCGTCGTATTCTTTGAATTCGCCGTTGCGGCGACCGAGGGTGTAGTTGCCCGCGAGGGCGAGCTTGCCATTCTCGTAAAATGTGACGTGCCGACCCTCGGCATATCCGTTGATGTAATTACCCTCGGAGGAGATCTGGCCGTTGTCGTACCAGTGCTTCTCGATGCCCTGGGCGACGCCCTTGACGTAGTTCGCGTCAGACTCGATCTGGCCGTTTTCGTACCAGGAGACCCAGTGGCCGTCAGCGACGCCGCCGCCGTAGGATTCGACGGCTTTCTTGGCGCCGCTGGCGTGAAACATCTGCCACGCGCCTTCACGCACGCCCAACTTCATCTCGCCGCTCGACTCGATGCCGCCACCCCAGAAGTAGCGGGTCCATGGCCCGTTCTCGACGTCTTTGACGTACGCCCCTTCGGCCTTTTTGTTGCCGTTCGGATAGTACTCTAAGTACTGCCCGTTCTTTTGGTGTCCCGTATACTCAGCGACGATGTGCAGCTGACCATTGCCGTGGCTCCACGTGCGCAGGTCTTTGCGCTCGCGCTGGGCCAACCACGAGAAGCCGGCGAAGCCGCCGATGAGCACCGCGATGACGAGGGTGCCGCCGACCCAGCTGTGCAGGCGCCGGCGTTTGAAGGCCGCTTCTTCGGCGGCGGTGAGCTCGCGCCCGTTGCGCATGCCAGCACCCGCCGAGAACGAAGACGCGGGCACTGCGGTTTCGGAGCGCGACGACGACATGAGATCCTCCGCCTTCAACATCTGCATCGTACCCCTCTGCCCGGCTGCTGGCTGTGACGCCGGATCGGGCAACTGGCGGAGGTATGGACAACTCAGCGGTCCCGCCGGTTCCGCAGACGTTGACGGCAGCGTCGACGTCGCCGAAACGGCTGCATCTCCAAGGAGCACCGATGTTCGAGCTGACGACGGAACAGAAGGATCTGCAGAAGCTGGCGCAAGAGTTCGCCCGCGACGTGGTGCGCCCCAAGGCGCCGCACCACGACGAGACGGGCGAATGGCCCGCCGAGATCCTGAAGAAGGGGTGGGAGCTCGGGCTGATGAACATCCACATCCCAGAGAGCTGCGGCGGCCTCGGCCTCGGCACTTTCGAGGGTGTCTTGATGGACGAAGAGATCGGCTGGGGCTGCACCGGCATCGCCACCGCGATGACCGCCAACTCGCTGGCCCAGGTGCCCGTCATCGTCGCCGGCAGCGAAGAGCAGAAGAAGAAGTGGCTCGGCCGCTTCTCTGAGGCGCCGCTGCTCTGCTCGTACGCCGTCACCGAGCCGGGCGCGGGCAGCGACGTCGCTGGCATCAAAACGACGGCCATCAAGAAGGGTGACAAGTACATCCTGAATGGCCAAAAAATGTGGATCACCGGCGCCGGCCACGCCGACTGGTTCTTCGTGCTGGCGAAGACCGACCCGAACGGGGGCCACAAGGGCATGACCGGCCTCATCGTCGACGCCAGGCTCAAGGGCGTCACGATCGGCAAGAAAGAGAACAACATGGGCCAGCGCTGCAGCGACACGCGCGCCGTGACCTTCGAAGACGTCGAGGTCCCGGTTGACTGCTTGTTGGGCGCCGAAGGTGAGGGCTTCAAGATCGCAATGAAGGCCTTCGACCACACGCGTCCGCTGGTGGCCGCCGCCGCCGTCGGCCTCGGCCGCGCGGCGATGGAGCACGCCGTCACCTACGCCAAAGAGCGCAAGGCCTTCGGTGGCACCATCTCTCAATTCCAAGGTATCTCGTTCATGATCGCTGACATGGCGACCAAGGTCGAAG
>JANNAY010000704.1:0-3517 GCA_031384945.1 Deltaproteobacteria bacterium | reverse complement strand
GCACAGGATCGAACGAGTCGACAAAGGCCTCGTTCTCGAGGCGCATCTCGCCGGCGGCGCGCACGAGGTCGGTGCGGGTGACGATGCCCCGCGGGCGACGGTTCTCATCGACGACGGGCACGCCATTGATCTTGTGGTGCGTGAGCAGCCATCCCACGGTCCGGAGATCGACGTCCTCGCGCACGCAGATGACTTCGCACGTCATGACGGCCGCGACCGTGTACGGCAGCGCAGACTGCGCGCGCGGCGTGGACAAACACAGCACCGCCTCGTCGCCGACGCGGCCGCGGGCGTAGGCGCAGCCGGCGCAGCCAGCGACGTCGACGACTTCGCCGCGGCGATCGCAGTGCGTCGTCGCGGCTGATGTTCGTTGGTTGCCGGCGTGAACAACGGTGATGTGGTGCAACAGTGACGGTTGGATGGATTCCACAGTGACCTCGCGCGTTCTGCTCGCATCTGCAGCAGCCGTGCCGCCGTGTCGCCGTGTCGCCGTGTCGCCGTGTCGGCGTCATCGCGTTCGCGGATCGAGCAAGCTCGACAAGACCCGACACGCGTCGGTCGTCGTGAAGATGCCGACGAGCTTGCCGTCTTCGGTGACGAGCACCGAGCCCACACGGGTGTCGGCCATCAAGCTGGCGACGACGAACAAGCTGGTGTCGACGTCGACGGCGACGGGGTCGTCGACGCAGACGTCTTCGATGGCGACGTCGACGCCGCTGCCGCGCACCAGCTTCAGGTCGCGGTCGCTGACGACGCCGCGCAGCTCTCCGGCCGACAGCACCGGCAGGTGACGAACGCCGAGCTGCTCCATCTTGCGTCGCGCGGTCTGCACGGTCTCGTCGAGGCGGATCGAGTGGGGGTGGGTGGTCATGGCGGCGCGCAAGCTCAGGGTCATGAGAGTCCTCCGGCAGCGAGCACCGCACGCTGCGTGCCACCAGCGACGAGGATGCACCTGCCCCCGCCAACCGGCGCGCCGTGCAGAAGCGCTCATCGGCCGAGCGGCTTCGCCCGTGCGCCGGTTGGGCACGGTCCGCGCAGAGAGCAGTCACCGTGGCCACCCGCGCTGTCTTCTGCTCCTGCTTCGTCGCCGTCGTCGTCGTCTGCGTCGGCTGCGTCGCGACGCTGTTGGTGGCCGATCACCGGGGCGGCCCTGGTCTGCGCGCCGCGTGGCAGCGGTTGCCGAGCGCATCGTTCGTCACCGGCGCGACGGTGCTCGTCGACAACGGCGACGCGTGGGCCGCGCGTTGGGAGATCCTGTCGGGCGCGCGCGAAGAGATCGACGCGTCGTACTTCATCGTCGAAGACGACGTCATCGGCCTCGCTTTTCTCGGCAAGCTGCTCGAGCGCGCCGAGCACGGCGTGCGGGTGCGCCTGCTGCTCGACGCCCGCGGCAGCAGCGTCCTCGTCGGCGACGACTTCGACTTCTTGCAAGAGCTCGTGCAGTCAGGCGCGGTCGACGTTCGCGTCTTCAACCCCGTGCTGCCGCAGGTGGTGCGTGCGCTGCTGGAGCGCAACGTCGTGCCGATCGCCAGCGGCACCCACAACAAGATCCTCGCCGTCGACGGACAGGTCGCCATCACCGGCGGCCGCAACGTCGGCGCCGTCTACGCCGTCGCCATCGACGAATCCGCCAGCGCCGTCAGCGACGCCGACGTGCTCGTCGACGGCGCCGGCGCGGTCGCCGCCCTCGTCGACGGAGAATTCGCCGCCGACGCCCGCGACAACGTCGTCGCTGACATCGTCAACATCGTGCCGCGCCGCGACGAGCTGCTGCTGCTCGCCGCAGCCATGGACGCCTGGTTGGGCGGCGACGTCGCCTGCGACGCGCGCGAAGACACCCTCGTCGACAGCGCGGTCGCCGCCACCGGCGTCGTCGACCTCGCCGCCGTCGACGCTGCGCGCTCGCGCATCGCGGTCTTGGTGACGTTGCCGTCGCTGTGCGCCCGCTTGCCGCTGTCGATGTCGAAGAGGGTCGAGGTCGAGGCCGCTGTCGTCGCCGGCCGCTCTCGCGCCGAAGCCGTCGACAACGACGTCGGCGCCGCCCTCGTCGGCGCCATCGACGCCGCCGACGACAGCATCGTCTTCGAATCGCCCTACTTCATCCTCACGCAGCCGCTGCTGCGGGCCCTCGAAGACGCCGGCCGCCGCGGCGTCGTCATCACGCTGCTGACCAACTCGCCGTTGTCGTCGGACAACGCGCTCTCGCAGGCGCTCTTCATCGACAGCTGGCCAGAGATCATGGCGCGCGTCCCGACGCTGCGCGTCTTCGTCGTCGCCGGCACGCAGATGCAGCACGGCAAGCGCGCCGTCTTCGACGACGTGCTCAGCTTCATCGGCAGCAACAACCTCGACCCGTTCAGCCTGCACGTGAACAGCGAGACGCTGCTCGCGGCGTGGTCGGCAGAGCTTGCTGCGCAGATGCGCACCGAGCTCGAGGCGCGCACCTCGACCATGATCGAGTACCGCGTCGCCCGCGATGTCTTCGGCGTCGCCCGCCGCGACGTGAGCGCGGCCCCGAACACTGGCGCCGTCGTCGTCGAGCGCGGACCGGGCGATCACGTTCCCGTCGAGCTGTTGCTGCGGCTGCGCGCGCTCAAGCTCTTGCTGCTGGCCCAGCGCCGGCTCTGGGACTTCGAGGTCGTGGTGTGGTGAGACAGCGATTCGTCTTCAACGTCTTCATCGTCTGCGCCGTCGTCGGCGCCAGCCTCGTCGCCGCCGCTGGCCCGGCCGCGGCCGCCGAGACCGATCCGTTTCTCGGCTGGCTCGCGCCCCCGAAAGACGGCACGGCGGCGCTGAACGCGGCGATCGGCGCTCGCCTGCAGCAGGGCCTCGACGACGCCAACGCCGCGTCGCCCTCGCTCGGCTGTGAAGACGCGGCGCGCGTGATGGTGCGTCCACTCTGGTCGACGGCGTTGGCCTTCACCGCCAGCGACATGCCGCGCTGGAACGTCGACCATGTGCCGCGGTCAGCGGCGCAGCAGACAGAGTTGCTGCGCTACGGCGCCTACCGCTACGCGCCGCGCCTGCCCGTGGGCTGGATGGTGCCCCTCGACCCCGCCGTCCGCGTCGGCGACGTCGTCTTTGGCACCGACAAGCTCGGCCACTTCTTCACGAATGGACCGCGCTACCTCGAGGTCTTTCGCGCCCGCCGCGCCGCTGGCGACGACGTCGACGACGCCGAGACTGCCGCTGTGCGCCTTGGCGTCGATCAAGAGAATGGCTGGCTCGGCCTGAGCGCTGCGGGCATCTTCTCCTACGCCGACCTGCAAGCGAACTGGCGCGGACTCGAATTCCTGCGGGGGCTGTGCGCGCCGACGACAACGACGACGACAACGACGACGACATCGACGACGACGACATCGACGACATCGACGACGACGACACGGTTGGTGCAGCGCGACGGACGCTGGACGCTCTCAGGGCCGTTCGACATCGCCGCCTGGGTCGACCCCTGCTGGGACGAAGCCTTCAACGCCAACGCCTACGACGACGCCGAGGGCCCCGCCGTGGCCCGGGC
>JANNAY010000650.1:0-3476 GCA_031384945.1 Deltaproteobacteria bacterium | reverse complement strand
GCGGCGCCGACTTCTTGTCGAGGTGCTCGACGAAGACGACCGCCCGCTGCTGCCCCTTGTCGCCGACGCCGGCCAGGGCTGTGCGCAGGCCGTCTTTGGCGAGCAGTCCTACGACGGGCTCGGTGAACAGGATGGTGCCGTCGGCCTTGACGACGCGCTGGGACTTGCGCCCGCAGAACCACAACCTGCGTTGTGCATCGACGTAGCCAGCGTCGCCCATGCGGTGCCAAACGTCGTCACCGTCGACGATCTTGGATTTGGCGTTGGCGTCTTTGGCGCGGTCAGAGACCTCGTCGTAGGCCCGGGTCACGCATGGACCGCTCACCGCGATCTCGCCGATCTCGCCCTCGGTGAGCTCGCGCGCGTCGGCCATCGTCGCGATCGGGTCGTCGTGCAGCGCGATGATCTTCACGCGGATGTGCGGGGCGAGGCCGCCGACACACGTGCCCTTGCCGGCGCGCGTGAGCGCGGCGGTCTCGTCGACGACCGCGCGCCCGTTCATGAAGGCCACGGGCAACGCCTCGGTGGCGCCGTACGGCGTGAAGACATCACCGTCGACGAGGGCGGTCAGCAAGCGCTCGTGCAGCTGTGGACGCGCCGGCGCCCCCGCCGTCAGCACGCGCTTGAGGCCCGGCAACTTCGTGCCGCTCTCGACGAGGAAGCGCGAAAAAGGCTCCCACAGCGCCGGCGACGCGAAGGCCGACGTCGCCGCCTTGCCGCCTTTCTCGCCAAACCTCGTCGTCAACGCAGAGAGAATCTTCTGCGGATCGGCCTTGGCCGGAAAGCGAAAGTCCATGTCAGGAAACACGGCCGTCGTGCCCATGGCGACGGAGAACAAGGCGAAGGGCAAGAAGCAGCAGACGTCGACGTCGCCGCGGGCGATGGCGAACATGTCTTTGATCGACGTCGCCTGGGCCATCAACATGCCGTGCGTGTAGAGCACGCCCTTGGGCGCCCCCGTCGACCCCGACGTATAGAGCACCGCCGCCGGGTCAGACCCGGTCTGCCGGTGCATCGGCACATAGCTGTCGCGTCCTTCGCCGTCGGGCGAGGTCGAGAGCGTGCGGGCACCAGGAAACCAGCCGTCGACGACGACGTTGACCTTGATGCTCTTGAACGCCTCGCGCTTGAGCAGCTTCAAGACCTGCGCCTTGCCGACGCCAACGAGCCCGCGCGGCTTCTGCTCGGCGATGCAGGTGGCGACGTTCTCGATGCCCATGCCGGGATCGATCAACACCGGCACAGCGCCGAGGTGAAAGAGCGCGTTGACGACAACGACGAAGCGGGGACCGTCGGCGACGAACACGGCGACGCGGTCTTTGGGCTTGAGCCCGAGCAGCTGCAACCGCGAGGCGACCTTGGCGATCGTCGTCGACAGCTCGCCGAAGGTCAGCTTCTGCTCGCTCTGCATGTCGACCAGCGCCAACAGGTCGGGCTCTTTGCGCGCGACCTCATGAATCAAATCGCAGGCGTTGGGCTGCTGGTGCGTGACCGCGTCGACGATCTCGCGGGCGGTGCGGTGGTTCTCTTCTTCGATTTGTGCGCGCGGCATCTCAGGCTGCGCTCGACGACGACGACGACGACGACGACGATGACGGCGACGGCGCCATCGACTTGTCGCCGAGGCGATCGAAGAAGGCGGTGATCGCAGGCAAGATGCGCTCGAGCGCATCTTCGACGACGTAGTGGCCGCAGTCGGCCCAGGCGTGCACCTCGGCGTTCGGAAACTCTTTCTCGAAGCGCTTGCGAAAATTCGGCGTGAAGCAGAAGTCGTCGTCGCCCCAGAACAAGGCAACGGGCTTGCTCTTCAACAAGCCAAGGTTCTTCTCGATGCGCGACAATTCAGCGTATGACGGATGCTTGGCCTCGAGCGGAATGTCTTCGACGAAGCGCAGCGTGGCGATGCGGTCGTGCCAGTTGCCGTAGGGATCGAGCAGGCCAGACTTCAACGTCGGGGTCATGCGCTCGTGCTTGGCCATGGCGCGGTAGGTGGCGACGCCGGCGAAGCCGTTGAAGCCACGCACGGCGAGGGCGCCGAAGCCAGGAATGCGGCAGGTGGCGATCGAGAAGGGGATCTCTTGAGAGATGAATGCCGCGGTGTTCATCCATACAATGGATTCGATCTTCTCGGGCATGCGGCCGGCGACGCCCGCGGCGATGCAGCCGCCCCAGTCGTGGCCGATGACCGAGAACTTCTGCACGCCGAGCGCCTCGAGCAGACCGACAGCGCGGTCGACGTGGGCGCGCAGCAAAAAGCGATCGAGCTGCGGACGGTCGCTGAGGCCCATGCCCATGTGGTCGATGGCGATGCAGCGGTAGCGATCGCGCAGGCCTTTGACGAGGTTGCGCCAATAAAAGCTCCACGTCGGATTGCCGTGGAAGAAGACCAACACCGGGGCGCCGCGCGGGCCCTCGTCGATGTAGTGCTGGTAGGTCGGCGCGCTGTCGAGCCCGGGCGTGAACGCGCGCTCTTCGTCGTCGAGGGGCACCTCGGCCCAGCGCGATTGAAACGGATACTCAGCCGCCCACGACGCCGTCGCCGGCGACAGCGTCGTCTGGGGGCCGTGCGGGCGCTTCGCCGGCGCGGCATCGAGCAAAGTCGTCTTCATCGTTTGCATGGGGGTCACCACGAGACGTCCATCATCGAGACGTTGAGGCCAGAGCCGATGCCCATGAGCGCGAGGCGGTGGCCGTCGCGCACGACGCCCTCTTCGACGGCGAGCGACAGCGCCATCGGGATGGCCGCCGGGCCGGTGTTGCCGAACTCAGGGAAGGTCTTGTAGGCGCGCTCGAGGGGCAGCTCGAGGCGCTTGCACACGCTGGTGAGGTGCTTGGCGCCCACCTGGTGGCAGATGAACTGGTCGACCGACGCTTGGTTCCACCCGAACTTCACGCAGGCGGCGTCCCATGTCTGCGACGCGAGCTCGACGCCGTTCTTCAGCAGCAGGTGCGCTTCGGTCTTCATCCAGTCGGGCGTGCCCAAACAGATGCGCGACGACCGCGGATCAGAGCGGGTGACGACGTCGTTGACCCGGTGCCCGGTGGTCGCGATCGACTCGTGCACCAGCACCATCGCCACCGCCGCCGACCCCAGCGTCAACGTCGGCAACGCTTGGCGAAAGTCCTCCATCGTCGACGTTGGCTGCTGCAGGTTCTTGATGGTGTTGTTGACCACGTGCCGCGACGACTCGGCGGCGACGACGACAGCGACGTCGATCTCGCGCAATTCGATGCGGCGGGCCGCCAGCTCGATGCCGGTCAAGAAGCCGAGGCAGGCGTTGCCGACGTCGAAGGTCTGGCACTCGGTCGAGAATTCAAGGGTGCCAGCGACGAGCGCCGCGATCGACGGCTCGATGTAGTCTTTGCAGACCGACGTCGAGATGCACATGCCAACGCGGTTCACCAGCTCGGGCCGCTTGCTCAGCGCCTTTTTGACGACGTCGCTGGCGAGGCCATCGATGGCGGGCGCGCCGCCG
>JANNAY010000647.1:0-6953 GCA_031384945.1 Deltaproteobacteria bacterium | reverse complement strand
CTGGCCCCCCGAAACCGGGGGGAAGTCGCGATTGACGATGCGCGATCGAACGCTCGGCGATCTCAGCGACGAACGTGGGCCACGAGGTCGACGGACGGTCGCACGCGGTGCTGCGCGATGTAGTGCCAGTAGTCTTGCGGCCAGACGAAGACGCCGTCGTTGAGGTCGACGCTGCCGCCGCTGTGGCAGCCGGCGAAGCGACAGGTGCTGTGTCCCATCCACTGCTCGCCCTGCTTGCCTGCGCGCAGGTGGTCGACGACGTCGGTGAAGTCGTCGCCGCTGTTGTCGACGAGGTCGGCCGGCCACGGCAACCACACCTGCGCGCGGTCTTTGTTGTCGGACCAATAGCCGACGGGCTGCAGCTTGCTCGCGAGCTTGCGGTTGATGTCCTGCAGCGTCCACGACAACGACGACGCCACATGGTGCAACGCGAGCTCTTGCTCGACCTCGGGCGTGACGAAGATGCGCTCGCCCTGCCACTCGATGAAGCGCGTGTTGTCGGCAAGAAAGCCGCCGCGCGATCCAAAGCCGGGGCGCTGGATGGCTGGTGGGCTGGCGTCGTGCTCGACGGCAAAGGCGCGCCAGGCGTCATCGCTGCCGGCGGCGGCGACGACGACGTCGGGGGCAACGAAGTTGGCGTCGCGCGCGCGGGCAAAGAGCGCGTCGGGAATCTTCAGCCCGTGCGCCTCGACGTAGTGCGGAATCGTCGCCGCCCAGCGCCACGCGCCATCGCTGTGATCATGGGCGACCAGCGGGCGAAAGGCGCAGGCGGCGAAGCGGCACGGCGCCGTCACGCCACGCTGCTCGACGATCGGACACGCGCGCAGCCACGCCACCAACGACGTCTTGGCCGCGGCCTGCTCCGGTGTCGCCAACGTCGTCGGCATTGGCATGCCGCAGGTGCAGCCAGGAACGCCCCAACACCAGCGGCCGATGGTCTGCACGGCGCCCATCGTCGACGTCAGCGAGGACGCAAGCGCGACAGCGCCTTCTTCGCGTCTTTCAGCTTCTCGGCCTTCGGGTACGACGAGACGACCTCGTCGTAGAGGGCCTCGGCGACGGCGGGCTCGCCGAGGGCTTCGTGCGACTGGGCCATGCCAAACAGCGCATCAGGCACCTTGTCGCTGCGCGGAAACTTCGCTGGCAGCTTCTGCCACGCGTCGATGGCGAGCCGGTGGTCGGCCTTTTGTTGGTGGCAGTGGCCGATCCAATAGAGGGCGTTGTCGGCGAGCTCGTTGCCGCCGAAGCGGCCGAGGACGTCTTCGAAGGCGGTGATGGCTTCGGTCGTGCGTCCTTCGCGCATGCGCGCCTGGCCCCAGCCGTAGAGCTCTTTCGCCGACGTCATCTGCGTCAGCGGATCGTCGCCGTCGGAGGCCTCGACGCCGCCGTCGCCCGACATCTTGATCGTGACGGTGCCGCCGTCGTCGCTGCTGTCGACGATGGCGGCGCCGTCGTCTTCGATGGGAGCGCCGCCGCGGCCGCCGAGGTCGATGGCGCGCAGGCCGTCGTCTTCGGTGGAGCCGCTGCTGCGGGCGGGGCCGAGGTCGACGGCGCGCTGCTCGCCGCGGGGACGATCGAAGCGCAGCGGGCGCGACTCTGACGATGACGAAGACGAAGACGCACCAGCCGACGAGCCGGTGTCGCCGCGGGCGAGCAAGAGCCCGAGCTTGCTGTCGACGTCGACGAGGCGCTTCTCGAGGCGGGCCACGCGCTCGCGCAGCAACATCACTTCAGGGTCAGTCGGAACCGGCGCCGCCGCCATCGTCGACGCAGTCTCGGCCTTCGACGCCGCCGTCGTCGTCGTACACGCCGCCGCAGCGCAGGAGACGACGGCGACGCAGAAGGAGAAGGAGCGGTGGGACATCACCTCCTGATGCTGCTGCCCGGCAACAGGTGGCGCAACTTTCTGGCAACCGGCGCTGCGGTGCGACGTGGTGCGATGTTTCCCTCCGCCGGCCCTCTGACGTCGACGTTGCGCTAGCTTGCGCCCGATGCGCGCCTGGCTGCTCGATGCTTTGCAGATACGCGACGGCGAGCTCTCGCGCGTCTTGAGCCTCGCGTTTTACCTGGTGCTCACGGTCTCGACCTTCATCACCGGCCGCATCGCCCGCGACGCTCTGTTTCTGAGTGTGTTCCAAAAAGAACACCTCGCTTACATGTACATTTCAGTCGCGTTCATGGTGCCCATTCCGGCCTATTTGTTCGCGCGCATCGCCGACCGCTTTCGCCGCGACCGCATGCTGGTGACGACGCTGGTTGGCACCGTGATCTGCATGGGCATCGTGCGCGTGCTGCTGCTGTCAAAGCAGTCGTGGGTCTACATTCTTCTGTATAACTTTGTCGAGATCTACGGCACATTTCTGATCTTGCAATTTTGGACTTTCGCTGGCGACTTGTTCTCGTCACGCGAAGCAAAGCGTCTGTTTCCGATCATCGGCGCCGGCTCGGTCATCGCCGGCATCGTCTGCGGCATCGCCGTCAGCGGCCTCGTCAAAGCGATCGGCACCGAGAACCTGCTCATCCCGCAGATGGTGCTGTTGAGCATCGGCGCCGTCGTCATCCACAGGCTCGGACGGCGCGAGCGGGCGCGTCTGCGCGAGGCCATCGTCAAGCAGCAGGTGCGACCCACCGGGCGACAGAAGACGCAGTTTCAGGTGTCGAACCAGGCGAAGGGCGTCTTTCAGTCGACGCACCTGAAGATCATCGCTGGCATGACGGTGGCGACGTTCGTCACCGTTCCCCTCATCGACTACCAGTTCAAGGTGCTCGTCAAAGAGCACTTCACCGCCATGATCGACGGCAAGGGCGTCGTCGACACCGACGCGATGTCGATGTTCATGGGGCTGTTCTCAGCGGCCACCGGCGTGATCGCGGCCATCATGCAGCTCGGCTTCACGAGCCGCATCATCGAGCGCTTTGGCGTCGTCGTCTCGCTCTTGCTCTTGCCCCTCACGCTCCTGATCGGCCTGTTCTCGATGCTCGGGCAGGTGGTCAACGTCTTCATCGCCGCGGTCGCCACCAAGGGCGCCGAGAATTCTTTTCGCTACAGCATTTACGACGCGACCATGCAGGTTCTCTATACACCTGTGCCGTCGAGCCTGCGCGGCCGCGCCAAGACGTTCATCGACGGCATCATCAAGCCCTTCGCCGGTGGCGTCGCCGGCGCCGCGATGGTGCTGCTCGTCGGGCCTTTACACTTGCCCCTCACCAGCCTTGCAGCAGTCGCTGTTGGCTTGGTCGTCTGTTGGATCGTGCTCATCTGGCGCATCCAGGGCGAGTACGTCAAAGAGCTGCTGGCCACCCTGCGCAAGCGCAAGCTCGACTTCTCTGACCGCTCGCTGGTCATCAACGACGCCGAGACGGTCACGTTGTTGCGCCAGCGCCTGCGCTCGCCCGACGACAGCCAGGTGCAAAACGCCATCGAGCTGTGTCGTCGCGTGCAAGGCCACGACCTCAGCGCCGAGCTGATCGCGTTGCTGGCGCACAACAACCACAGCCTGCGCGTCGCCGCGTTGGAGATCATTGGTGAGAAGCAGCTGACCGTGAACCTCGACGTCATCGAGGCGCTGTTCAGCGGCAAGGGCGGCGACGCCAACGCCGGCGCTGCCGAGATCGACGACGAGGTCGTAACGCAAGACGCGGACCGCGTTCGCGCCGCCGCCATCCGCTGCTTCTGCGCCCTCGTCGGCGAGCCCGCCGTGGCCGTCGTCGAGCCGCACTTGAAGGCCGCGTCGCCGGCCGTGCGCGGGGCCGCCGTCGCCAGCATCATTCGCCACGGCGGCCTCGAGGGCATTCTGCACGCGGCCGACGACCTCAAAGCCATGTTGGCCAGCGGCGACGAAGACGTGCGCTTCGCCTGCGCCCGCGTGCTGCAAGAGGTCGGCTTTCAACGGTTCTACGCGCCGGCGCAGCAGCTGCTGGGCGATCCGTCGCCGCGCGTGCGCACCGCCGCCATCGCCGCGGCCGGCGCCATGAAGTCGCCCGAGCTGGTGCCGAGCCTCATCTACAAGCTGCGCCAAAGAGACACTGCCCGCGCCGCGCAGATGGCCCTCGCAGCCTACGGTGACGATGTCATCGACACGTTGAGCCGCGTGCTGTTGCAGAGCAAAGAAGATCCGGTGTTGCGCCGGGCGGTGCCGCGCATCCTCGAGCGCATCGGCACGCGCCGCGCGCTCGACACGTTGATCAGCGCCCTCGACGTCGACGACGGCGAGACCCGCAAAGAGGCCGCCAAGGCCACGTCGCGCTTGCGCGAGCGCCTCGGCGTCGTCATCGACGAAGCACACATCAAGAAGCTCGTCGCCAAAGAGGTGCAGAAGCACCACCAGCTGCTCGCCATGGTCGCCGACCTGCGCGAGCTCGCCGACGATCCGCGTCGCGACTTGCTGCGCGACGCCCTCGACGAGCGGCAGCACAAGTCGCTCGATCGCATCTTTCGCCTGCTGGGCACCGTGCACCCGCCCAAGGCGATCGAGACCATCTACGGCAACCTGCGCTCACCGACGCCGGCGCTGCGCGCCAACGCCGTCGAGGTGCTCGACAACCTGCTCGACCCCGACGAGAAGCGCCGCCTGTTGCCCATCGTCGAGGCCCTCGGCGAGCAGTCTCTCGACATCAACGCCCGCAACAAGTCGCTGCGCCGCGTGCTCGAGAAGGGCGCCGAGATCTACCCGCTCGAGCGCAAGAAGCCCGAGGCGTGGCTGAAAGATTTGCTGCGCAGCGACGACGAATGGCTCGCGGTCTGTGCCCTCTACGAGGTCATGCAGCTCGGCTACATCTCGCTCGTTGACGACGTCGTCGCTCACCTGACGGCTCGCAGCGCCGTCGTGCGCGAGACTGCGCTGTTGGCGCTCTCGGTGCTCGAGAAGCCCGCTCCCTTCGTCGATCGCTGCAAGGTCATGCAGGGCGACAGCGATGTGCGGGTGCAACGCGCGGCCACGCATTTGCAGCAGCAGGCCGAGCGCGCGTTGGCTCCGGCGGCTTAGGTGTCGTCGCAGTCGTCGTCACAGTCATCGTCACAGTCGTCGGTGCAGTCGCAGTGGCCGTCCACGTCGTCGTCTGCGCGCTGGTGGCTGTTGGCGCTGCTGCCGCCGCTGCTCGTCCCCGTCGTGTTCTGCGCCGTGCTCGTTGTCGGTAACATCCCGATTCGACAACGAATTCCGCAAGAAGCGCGGCGCGCCGATCGGTGCAGCTGGGACTGTCACAACCACGGCTGCCACCACCCGCACCACCTGCCCCGTGTGCTCGCCGTCGAGGCCTTCGATGCCACCGTCGCCGGCCTCTACGACGTCGGCAGCGTCTTCTCCGCCGACCGCGGCACTGGCTACGGCGCCGCCAACCTCGCCGTCTTCGTCGGCGCCTGGCCGCTCTTGCTGCTGTCGCTGTGGTTCACCGCAGTCTGGCAGCGGGCTCGTCTCTCACGACCAGTGACATCGTCATGAGCGTGTACTGCGTCTGCACCGATTTCATTCTCGTGTGCACACGGCTGCTCGGCCTCAGCTACCGCGACGTGAACGCGCTGTTGTTCTTCATCGTCTGGCCGGCGCTCACGTTCGTCTTGCTCATCGTCGTCGTCGCCCAGGGCCTGCAGCTGCGAAGAGCGCGTGGCGCGGTGAGACTCAGAGCGTGACGAGCGCGAGCTGCTCGAGCCACTCGAGCTCTTGTCGTCGGCGATCAGCGAAGAGCTCTGCCAGCAGGCCACAGCAATACGAGCGCTCGTCGACATCGTTCTGGCGGCCGAGGCCAGCGAGCACGCGCATCAGGTCAGGGCGATCGCGGGCCTCGGGGCGCAAGCACGCCTCGGCCAGCGGCGCCCACGTCGACGGCGGCAACGGCTTCGGCGTCGTCATCGCCACCGCCTCGAGCACCTCGATGTGCGTGCGGCCCGGCCACGGGCCCTCTTCGGCCAGCAGCGTGTAGAGCACCGCGCCAACGGTGTGCACGTCGCTGGCCGCCGACGCGCGCTGCCCGCGCGCCACCTCGGGCGGGTTCGCCATCGCAAGCCACGGCGCCACCGCGGCCGATCGCACCGGACGTGGACACAGCCACACCGCCCCGTCCCACGCCACGATGACGTCGCTGGCCGCGAACTCGACGCGCCGCTCTTCGCGGTTCACCTGCCGTTGCAAGAGCGCGACGCGCGCAGCCACCCAAGCCGCGAACGTCGGCGGCAAACGGCCGGGCTGTGGCAGCGCGGCGAGCAGCTCGTCGAGACGAACGCCGCACACCGCGCGGTGCACCGAGCGCATCGCGGCGTCGTCGATGAAGAAGCAGCCGGCGATGCCAGGCTGATCGAGGCCCAACAAGCGGCGGGCGCGGACGCCGTAGTCGCGGTCTTCGAAGCCGCTGACGACGACGACGGGGACGTTTTCGCCGCTCGCGACGCTGACGCCGTCGGGGGCACCGGCGACTTTGACTACGTCCACGACGACAACGACGACTTCATCGCCTGCGCCTGCGCCGGCGTCGTCGCCTCGCGCTTGTCGATCTGCGCCGTCAACGTCAGCTCGACGGCGCGGCACACCTGCGACAAGGCCGGAAGACCGAAGGATCCGGCGGTGCCGTAGAGCACGTGGGCGGCTCTGACGGCGGCGCCGCGGGCGAATTCGACGTCGTCACCGCCGGCGATGACCGCGTCGAGGGCCGTGACGATGGCGTTGACGCGCTTGGGCACGTCTTTCTCGAAGCTCTTGCGCAGCTCGGCGATGGCGTCGTCGAGCGCCGCCGTGCCGTGCGCTGGCGTGCGCTCGAGGACGTCGACCAGCACGTTCTGCTTCGCCGCGTTCAGCCCACTGCCGCGCTCGACCACCTCGGCGGCGCCAGCGCTGAGCAAGCGGCGGCGGGTGAAGTCGTCGGCGCTGTCGACGACGACGACGACGCGGGCGCCGCCGTTCTCGACGTCTTTGACGTGGCCAGCGTCGCAGACGACGACGTCGACGCCGCCGCCGGGGACG